>NZ_KE383873.1:0-227434 GCF_000422545.1 Desulfocurvibacter africanus subsp. africanus DSM 2603 | reverse complement strand
TGACGACAAGATCGCCTGGTACGAGAACACGGACGGATTGGGCGCCTTCGGCTCGCAGCGGGTCATCAGCACCGCCGCGGACGGTGCCCAATACGTGCAGGCCGCGGACCTGGACGGCGACGGCGACCTGGACGTGCTCTCGGCCTCGATTTATGACCACAAGATCGCCTGGTACGAGAACCTGAACACGCCGCCCGTGGCCGATGCCGGGCCGGACATATTCGTCCTGGAGGGCGAACTCGTCACGCTCTCCGGCTCGGGCTTTGATGCCGACGGCGGGATCACCGCCTACGCCTGGACGCAGACAGGCGGCCCTGTCGCGGCGCTCACGGGCGCGGCCACGGCCACGGCGTCCTTCACCGCGCCCGAGATCGGCTCGTCCGTGACCGTGAGCCTGACCTTCAGGCTCACGGTCACGGACGAGCAGGGCGTCTCGGCCACGGACTTGGTAAACGTGATTGTCACCGACAGCGGTTCGGGCGGCGGCGGAGGCGGCGGGGGAGGCTGCGCCATGAATCCCACGGCCTCCTTTGGCCTTGAGTGGCTGCTGCTGTTTGCGCCGGTCCTCCTGTCTCGACGGAGCAGAAGACCCTAGCGACGCATCCCTGTCAGACACAGATAAAAGGAAAAGCCCGGCCTCGGCCGGGCTTCCTTCTGTTCTTACTCTGCAGCCGGCTCCGCCGGCCACGGCACGGCCGGATCATCCACCCCCACTCCACGAAAACCCTTCCTGCCCCGGCATGTCTCGCTTGACCTGCTCACTTCTCTCGCAGTTGCCTTGCAAACTGATAGCAGTAGGCGAAATTCGCTACATTTTTGTTGCAGTAGTTGTGCGACCAGAATTCGACACACTCCGACTTTGCGCAGAACATCTACTGGACTGAGTAAGTTAAAACTTATTTAAATTGACAAGCCTAGCCTAGAATGATTGGGAATTCGCCAGCCGACGACTATTAATAACTTTTGGGGGACAAGCATGGGAGATGCATTGAAAGAAGCGCTAGAGATTGTAGCGGCACAAGCTCGTGTTCGCCATATGACAGAGGATGAGATTGTCGCGATGACGAAATCCTTGGTCATAAGCTTGAATCAGATTCTGGGGGAAAGCTCCACCGACTCCACCCAGGATCAGGAGCCAGTTATCGACCCTGCCAAGCACAGGCGGGAGAAGTCCATTACCTGCCTGGAATGCGGCAAGAGCTTTAAGTCGATCACCTCCAGGCACCTCAAGTTGCACGGGTTGGACAAGAAGTCCTACCTGGCGAAATGGGACTTGCCGAAAGGCACCTCTCTTACCTGCAAGGCATTGGCTCGGGAGCGACGCGATAGGATGAAGGAAATGAAGCTCTGGAACTACAGAGAAAAAGAGAACAACTAAAATCCTGACGCCTTGTGATGATACATACTCAATGACGCCACGGGCGAATGCCAGAACTTGGGTTCCGCTGGATGCTTCTAGGGACAAAGGGGGAGTCTCGGAGGCATCAAGCGGAACCCTTTTTGTGATCAAAGGTCGATTGTCGGAACTACCCTTACTCTCTAACTAACCGGCTCCGCCGGCCACGGCACAGCCGGATCATTCGCTCCGCCCCACGGGAACCCTTCATGCTCCGGAACATTCCGCAAGGCCTGCCGGTAATCAAGCCAGGCCTGCCGCTCGGTCTCGTCCGTGTGGGGATAGTCCGGCAGGGCATAACGGTCAGAGGCCGTCAGCCGCCGGTCGCGCTCGAAGCGGATACGTATCCCGCGAGCTTCGGGACTGTTGTACTCGGCCAAAAGGCGGGGCTTGAACGAGATCCGGCCGCCCAGGCCCATGGCGAGGAACTGCCCGGGACCGGCCTCGGAGGGGGACGGGGGGGCCGAACGGCTCGGCCTGGGCGATGAGTTCGCGCAGGTCGTCGGGACCTTTGCCGTGCTTGACGAAAAAGTCGGTCAGGTCCTCGCCGTGCTTCTTGGGCCAGTTCCCGTGGAGCAGGCGGCCTATGAAATCCGGCCAGGTCAGCAGGCGCACCGACCTGGCCACGTCGGCCAGGGCCTTGGCGTGCTTGGTCGCGTATTCCTGGCCAGGTTCGTCCGCGTCGTAGCAGATGACCACGTCACGGCCGCGGAACTTGGCCGCTTGGTCCTTGGAAAAGGTGTTCGTCTTGGAGGTCTGCGTGATGGCGTTGAAGCCGTGCGAAAGCGCGCAGAGCGTGTCCGGCTCTCCCTCGCACAGCAAAATGGTCTCGTCCGGCCGTGGCTGGGCCGGAAAGAGCCTGGCCGACCCAAAAGCCTTGGCCCAGGAGATGATCTTGGGATCACCTCCTGGCTTGTAGAGCCGGATGTTTCGGAGCTTTCCGCCCGTGTCTCGCACCGGCATGGCGATGCGCTCTGGCCTCTCGACCTCGATGAGCTCGCCGGACTTGTTCAGCCGGACCGAGCCGACGCGCAGATCCAGGCGGCGGATGATCTCGGCGGTCCAGCCGCGCGTCCTGGCCAGCCTGTCGAGCCAGGCCTGCGGCATGGGCTGCATCTGCTGCCAGACGTCCTCGGATATGGTCTGCTCGATCTTGCGCGGCTTGGCCGGCCTGCTCTCCTGCTTCTCGTCAGCGCCCTGGCCAAACTTGGCCTTGAAGTCCTTGAAGCCCTCTCGCTGATCGAGCTGGTGGACCTGGCAATACAGGTTGATCAGGTCGCCATCAGGCGAACACCCAGCTTGGCAATGGTAGACGTCTTGCTTGAAGTTGTAGCCGAACGAAGGACGCTGATCGTCATGCAGCGGGCACTTGCCGTTAAGCCATTCATCGGTGGACATGTTTTCGTCCACCTCGAACAGCCCACGGGCGATCCGTTCACGATCAGATTCAGAGAGATGCTTGCCTGCCCAGCCCATGCCCTACTCCTTTCCTCTTGATAGAAAAGTGGGACAGGAGTGGGACAAATAGCCTTGAGAGCAAAAAAACAGGCGCCAGTCTCTTCCTATGGAAGCTACTAACGCCTTGAAATACTTCTGGTACCGGGAGGGGGAGTTGAACCCCCATGGCCTTGCGACCGGCGGATTTTGAGTCCGCAGGGCGGTCAGTATTCCGCAATTGATTCGGCATGTTACAGGTAGAGACTGGCGGCTAACCCGGCTTGACTCAGGGCTTAGTTCCCCATAGATTCCCCACAGCATAGGCTGATTTTACTGAATTTGTTCCCCTGGAGTATGGGGAACTTGTGGGGAACATGACATGGCAATCAATCTCCGGTGCGGCAACTGCTCAGCAGAGTTCAAGCTAGGCTTGCGTCGCTGCCCGAAGTGCAGCGACGCCTTAGCCACAAATCGGCGCTATCGCGTGGCAGTGAAGCTGCCTGACGGTAAATGGTTCAAGAAGACTGCCGACAGCCTGGAGGCTGCCCAGCGGCTTGAACGCAAGGTCCGGGCTGAAGTCTTCGAAGGCAAGTTCTTCGACGTTCAGCGCTCCCCTACCCTCGACGGGATATGGGAAAAGTATGAACCATGGGCCAAGCAGCATAAGCGCTCCTGGGATGACGACAAGACCCGCTATGAGCTGCACATAAAGCCGCACTTGGGAAGCCAGGAGATAGCCAAAATAAAGCCTCAGGACGTGGAGAGCGTCCTTCAGGCCATGCGCGAGAAGACGACGCCGCGCGGCAAGCCCTACGCTCCAGCCAGCATCAAACAAGTTCTCGTGCTCCTGAAGAGGCTCATCAACTGGGCTCAGGACCGGGAGCTATACCAGGGCAAGAGCCCTTGCGCTCGCATCAAAGCGCCTACCTTCGATAATCAGCGGACAACCTACTTGAGCAAGGCTCAGGCCCAACGGCTCTTCGAAGTGCTGGACGGCTGGAAGAACCGGCCCGTTGCCCTGGCCGTCTTGTTCGGCCTTGCCACTGGCCGGCGCAAGGGCGAAATCCTTGGGCTTACCTGGGACGGCGTAGACCTTGAAGCCGGCCTGATTACATGGCGGCCCGAGAACGCGAAGAACAAGCGGGCTCAGACGCTCCCAGTGAACAAGAAGGCCCTGGAAATCCTGCGAGAGTGCTGGAAGCTCCGGAACAGCGAATATGTCTTCTCGACCAGCAAGGGAAAGAGCCTGACGAGCTTAGACAACGCCTGGAAGCGCATCCGCGTTAAGGCAGGCCTGGACGGCTTCCGGTATCATGACCTGCGCCACAGCTTTGCAAGCTGGCTTGCGAGCAGCGGCCAGGCGAGCTTGTACGAAATCGGCAACCTCTTGGGCCATCGAACAGTCACGATGACGCAGCGCTATTCCCACTTGCTTGACGAAAGCCTAAGGCGAGCGGCGGCGACGGCAGATAGCATCTTCCCGGAATAGGCCTAGCCCTGTACTCTTTTAGCGTATAAAACTGACGCTGTATAGGTTTTTCTAATGGCCTCGAAAACGTCAGCGGCAATGCTGGCTCCCAGCCGGCAAGCAAAAGGCCCTTGGGCTACTCAAGCCAAGGGCCTTTTAATTTCAAGCACTTATAGCATACACCGCGCTACGCGGCCGGAAATGGCCTAATTTTCAATTTTTGCCTTATCCTGGCCCATGAATCGGATTCTTCTCGAAACGCGATTCTAGGGCCATTTCTGCGCGAATTAGAGGCATGCAGGAGGCATCGCCGGATGGAGCAAGGGCATATACCCGAAAACGGAGCGAAAGGCAACCCTGTGGGGAGGGCTGGGCGGGGCTCTTCCAGCCAGCCGGCTTCCAGGCAAGCCTGCAAGCGCTGCCTGGGATGTACTCCCGAGCCTCAGTAGCCTATGGCTAGCTTCAGGAGCCGCAAGACTCGCTGGGATGAATTCACCGTCCCAGGTGAAAGCGAAGCTCACGCGCGGCGGCTTTGGGCCGCGCGGCCGTTTTCCGAGTCTTCGAGGAAAACGGAATCTTAATGCCTTTCTCTTCTGCCTTTGTCTTCTCTTAATTCTTATTCTTAGATTCTTAATATACGCGCGTGCGCGCGCACGCGCGCGTCGTATTGAACGCATGAGGCTTTCACGGCTCCCAAACCTACGGGAAAATTTTCCCGCATGTTTCACCCGGCAGATTCGACCCGAGCGCTAGGAGGGCTCAGCATGAGCAACGCACTTACCAAGTTCAAGCAAGAGTACGCTAAAGGCGTACCTATAGAAAATCCTGATAGGTCAGCCGATATAGCCCAGGAGGCAGAACGGCGCATCCAGCAGGCATACGAAGACGCCTATAACAAGATTTTCAAGCTCCTGGCCGTCGAGCGCCGGGAGTTGTCCTATTCGGCTTATAGCAAGCAATCTGCCTTGCTCAAGCAGATTGCCGGCGAACTGGACCGGCTCAAGAACACGGCGGGCCGGGAGCTGAAGCGAGCAATGCTTGCCCTGGCTGATTATGTCACGGCGCAAGGCCTCGAAGACCTAACACTTGCAGGAGCCGCGCCGAAGCATCCGGAAAACTTCTTTCAAGAGCTGAATCGCGAGTACGTCCGGACAGCCTTCCAGGACACTTACAGACACATAGCCGGGCAGACAGAACGGATGACGCAAGAGGCAAAAGAACTGCTCCAGCGGGACGCGGCCATGATTTCCCGCCGGGCCGCCGTGGAAGGCCTCTCGCGCAAGGCGGCTTACAAGCTCCTGAAAGACCAAATCCAGAAGCGCGACCCGAGCTTTACTTTCGTAGACAAGAAAGGCCGCGCCTGGAGCATGAAGGACTATCTCGGAATGTTGACGAGAACGACCATGGCCGAAACGCAACGCGAGGCTTACACAAACACGCTCACGGCCGCAGGCCATGACCTTGTGAAAATCTCCAGCCATGGCGCAAAAGACGCCTGCCGAGGCTGGGAAGGCAAAGTCTTGAGCCTCACAGGCGCAACGCCTGGCTATCCGACGCTTGAAGAGGCCAAGGCATCGCGCGATATCTTTCACCCGAGATGCCGGCACAGGTTTACGGCATATCATCCCGAAGCATAGGAGAATCCATCATGGCAAAGATACTGCTCCAGGAAGCGACTTTTGACGCCTTCGGAAACCCTCAGGCCGGTGCATCGCATAGCCTGGACGCTTTCATTTCCGAGACCTTCCAGCGGCATGTTCAAGACAAGGACGCCCGGCGCATCGAACGCGGCCTGAAGGCCCTTGTTTCGCCTGTCGAGCTTGCGCCGCACTTGGCTTTTGCCTTCGGCGAAGCGGCACTGTACCAGCACGAAGGCAAGCTGTACTCGCTCCGCAGTATGAAGGAGAAACCCGGATTTGACGGCAAGACGGCCTATTATGAGCTTGTCCTAGTCGAGCAACTGCAAGCAACAGCATAGCATAAGCACTTACTTATTAAAGATTTTACTTGCACGATGCTTGGAACATGATAAGAGCAGCACAAACACGGAGGATGACTCTATGACTACTGCACTTGCCTTCATTGGCGCTGCCTTTATCACGCGCATCGTGGACCTTGAGTTTTTCTGCCGTTACAATTTCGAAGAGACAAGCATTCCAGGCCTGTTTATCTGTCCCGAGCTTGGTTCACTGGCAATGCTCCAGGGCTCGCATTGCGTGCTTCTTGAGATTCCCGCGAGGGAATAGCCCTTCATCTTTTCCCAGCGCATGCAGGGCGGACAGCTTTCTTGATTAGGAGCTGTCCGCCCTGCTCTTTCATGCGCTACCTACCGCCGAAAATTTTCTTTGCCAGCATTTACACGACTTCGCAGCCGTAGGCCTGAAAACGGCCAAGTCTCCAGGCTATAATATCTATGCAGCTGGCAGCATCGGCCATGCAGCAAAAGATACGGGAAAATTTTCCCGCAGGTTGCCCGAGCAGTTTTGCAACGCCGAAAAATTTTTTCGGCCAGTATTGACGCGACTTCGCAGTCGACAGGGCTTTTTCGAGCATTTCACCAGGCTATAATACAGTATCGGCATAGCGCGTTTACCCTTCGCCGAAAATTTTGTTTGCCAGGACTGACGCCGCTTCGCAGCCGCCGGGCTCAAATCGACCGTTTCTCCAGGCTATAATACATACAGGATGTCGGCTTCTGCGATTGGTCATTGCGAAGCTCCTATACGCGCGGCCTCTTGCCGCACTCCGGGCCGTCCTTCGGGGCGGCCCTTCTTTTTGGCTCATCATGTTTAACTCAGTGCCACGGAGGCCCTATGCCTCGACTCAATGACTTTACCGCATTCCGATGCGCCGAAGATACAAAGCGAAAGTTGGACGAAATGGCGCAACGTCTTGAAATGCCTCGCTCCGAGCTTCTGAGGCGTCTTGTCGAAACAATCCTGAACGCACCGAGCCAGGCCATTAGCGTTCAGCAGCTTTTAAAGTCCTGGACGAGGGGCGGATAGCATGAGCGACTTTGCGAAACTCTCAGGCAAGATAACGCTGGATTCGAGCCTCTTTGAAACTGGAATCCAGCGCGTAATGAACAGCTTCCAGCGCGTTCACGACAGAAGCATCAAGCTGAATCAGACAATCGAGCTGATGAAGAACGCCTGGGCAGGCTTCGGCAACGTGGCTTCTCAGGCCTGGGACTTGGCCGAACGCGGCGCAAAGCGCGCGGACATCGAAGGGACTTTCAAGCGGCTGGCACAAGCTCAGGGCCGGGCCGCCGAAGACATGCTGAAGCAACTCCAGGCGGCCACGAAAGGCTCGTTATCTCAAATGCAGGGCATGGCCCTGAGCACTCAAAGCATGATGGCCGGCATGGACTTTGACCAAACCGTGACGGCCATCCAGTACATACAACGATACAGCAAGGCCGCGAACAAGGACTTCAATCAGCTCGTTTCAACGATTATGACCGGCCTGGCTCGCGGCTCGACTTTGATGCTGGATGACGCGGGAATCCTCATCGACCAGACGAGCTTTCTTGCTCAGAAGTCCCGCGAATACGGCCGGGAGCTAACAGAAATTGAGAAGAAGAGCCTTCTCGTTTCCGAAGCTGTCGCCCAAATGTCACGAAAGATGGGAGCCTTGGGCGATGATACGATGACGGCCTATGACCGCTTTCAACAGCTCCGGGCGACCTGGGAGAACTTCAAGGACTTCCTTGGAAATCTCTCTCTCCGGCTCCTGGCGCTGGGCCAGCAATCAGTGGACGGCTGGAATCTCATCCTGAAGAGCCTTCAATTAGGCGTGGTGAACTTGCGCCTTTCCCTGGAAGAGGGCTTCGGCGCGGCCATGTCCGTTATCCGTGGCTTCATCCGGGAAGCTCTGGCAACGCTCCGGAACTTCAGCTTCTCAGTTGCCCAGGCCGCCCTTGAATCGAACTCGGAAGCCGTCCAGTCCATCGGCATGGGCTTCTTGAACCTGACTAACGCCTTGAACGCAGGCATTCGGGGCATGATTGAAGCCGAAGAAGGCGGAACTGGAGCGCTCAGGACACAACGGGGCGCTCTGGTCAAGGAGCTAGACGAACTCGCAACGGCCGTAGACGAACGCTGGAACGTCATCCTGGGCAATCTTTCAAGCGGGCCAGGCTCGCTTCCTATGTTCGACCTGTCCGCCAGCGTGGGCAATACGGCCGCCTTCCAAGCAGATAAGGACGCCATAGAGCGCCAGCGGGAAGAGGTGAAGCGGCTCCAGGAGCAGATTGCCCAGACCGCCAACACCTTCGACCAGCTCTATTCTCAGGTGGAGCAGCAGGAAGACGAGCTTCGCCTTGTGGGCCTCGAAGGCATGGCGCGCGACCTGGAACAGGTCAATATCACTTACGAGCGCATGCTTCAGCGCAATCCCGAGTTTCAGAACTTGATTGACCTTTGGCGCGATAAGCGCGTTGCGGTCATTGAAGCCGAAGCGGCCATGAAGGCTGCCCAGCAAAGAGCGGACTTGCTGCATGAGTCCTTCGGCAACCTGGGCAATTCGCTTTCTGCCAGCCTTACCCAAGCCCTAGACGACGGCAATTTGAAGTTGCGGAGCATCCTTCAGAGCATCGGCAAAGAGCTTCGCGGCTGGGCTATTGGAAAGACGCTTCACTTCAGCATGGAAGCGCTCTTTAACAGCATCATGGCGGCGATGTACCCACAGAATCCGCAGTATGCAAAGAACGCTGCTCTTGCTCAGCAAGGAGCCTTGGCAATGGCACCATTTGCCAGCGGCTCCGCTTTGGCTGGCATGGCGCACGATGGCCTAGATTACATTCCCAGGCAGGGAACCTGGCTGCTCGACAAGGGCGAACGAGTTGTGGACAAGCGCACGAACGAAGACCTGAAGGACTTCTTGCGCAGGCCAGAACAGGCGATGAACGTGCAAATCGTGTTGAAGAATGAGTCCGGCGAGAATCTGAAGCTATCGCGACAGGAAACGCAAATCGACCATCAACAGGTCGTCGTTTACGCCTGGCTCGACGCATACCAGAACAACAAGCACGGCTTACGGACGGCCATGGGCGGGTAGCCATGAAGATTGAATTTCAATTCGACCTGGACGAAGCCCGCCGCAAGCTGAAGGCCTTCGAGCGCAAGTCAGAACAGGACATTCTGAAGGCCATGCAGAAGGTTGAAGCCGCCGCACTGGAAGAGGCAGTCAAACGAGCTCCGATTGACGAAGGCAACTTGCAGCTATCGCTTCAATCGAAAACAGAAGTCCGCTTCAGGGCCTATGTCGCAATCGTCTACGTTGCGACGAATAGCCCGGCCTCGGACTATGCCCTTGTCATGCACGAAGACGATTACGAGCTAGGCCCGCTGTCTCAGCAAAAGCAGGCGGCGCTTCCAGGCGTCCGAGTCGGCCACAAATACTTGGAAAGGGCCTTCACCGAAGAAAAGGCCAAGTACGTCAAGATACTCGAAACCGAGCTGAAGGAGGCCTTCCGTGCTGATTGACCTTGCGCTTGCAACGCACATTGAACCCGTGTTCCCCGAGCTGGAGCTAGGCCGCAATCTCTTCGCCGGTAAAGCGCCGCACGCAACCCGCGCGGCCGTCTTCCGGATTACTGACCTGTTCCCAGGCGCGGACATCGACCAGGAAGACTTCCTGATTAAGATGGCCCATGTGCAGCTCTCGCTTTATGGCTTCGCAGACGGCGAAGCGGCCCTGCTTGGCGAGCGGATAGCCGAAGCGCTCAAGACGGCCGTAAACAAGGACATCGCCCTGGACCTTGTAACCTGTCGGGTTGCTTCGCTCGTGCGCCTGAATGGCCCGCTGCCAGTACGGGAAGGACTCGTCACGCTGAACTTCCGCGTGATGTACCGGCTTCTGGAACTCGCCGCGGCTTAGGCCGGCTAGTAATCGTCGTCATCATCGCCGCGGCGGTCTAGCCAGTCTTCGAACTCTTCGGCCAGGATGGACGGGTCATACTTCCAAACATTGTCTTCGCCGTATATCGCTGCAGCCCAGCCAAATAGCCGAGCGTCATATAGTTGCTCTGCTGCATAGCGCCGGGATTCTTCTGCTCGATTGGAATCCTCAATAGCATGGCAGTGACGACATAGGGCAAGAACGTCTTCCAGGCGTTCCCTACCAAGCGTCCTGTAATGCTTATGATGAATTTCCAGCTTATCGCGTGGAAAGTCCCATCCGCAGCGCTGGCAATGGTACTTGCCGAAGTAGAAGTTGTTCTCAAGCGCCTTTTCACGGAACTTTTTCCATTCAGGGCTAGCGAGATAGGCCTCATAGACTCTCTTGTCTAACATGCCATAAGAACTAGGACGATTCACGCGCGAGGGTCAATAGTTACCGTGCGGTAATTGGAAGTGACTTCATCCCTAAACCGCTGCCCAGGTTGAACAAATCAGAAGCAGCGGCCAGGCGAAAAAAGTGACCGGCGGATTCACAATCCCGCGTCACTCCTGGATTTCTACTGCATTTCAAGGGCTTACAGAGTCTTAATTTATACTGGGGAATGTGCGGGGAAACGGGCAAGGTATAGGCCCAATACCCGCTCATTCTATCACATATCCGGCCCGCCTTGGAACTGCTCCAGGGCGGGCTTTCTTTTGGAGCATGCACAATGAGCGACAGCACTTTGAAGAAGGCAGGCAGAAAGCGAAAGGACGGAACATACCGCGTGGACAAAGAGATTGAAGCAGCCGCCAGGCAAGACAGGCTGGACGGCAGGACAAAGGCCGCGCGGGAGATGCGGGAGATACAAGAGAGCTTGATTGCCGGCCTCGAAGATACAGTTATGGCAGGCTTGCGCCGTGATTATGCAATCCTGGACTACTGCGAAGGCATGCTGGTCAAGTTCATTGTCAACAATCCGGAGAAGGTCATTGACGGTGCAACGGGCAGCCTGAATGAGCCTATCACGAAGGAGTTGCTACGCTACATTGAAGCAAGGCGGCGCGTATCGTCTACGCTGACCCAGCTCCAGGAGAAGAACGACGGCGAGCCAGGCGGCGTGGTCTACGACCTTGCAGAGAGCGGCGGCGGTAAAGATGAAGATAAAGATAACTAAGGCAAAGCTCGAAGCCTGGAGCAACGGCGCGGCCGGCTTCTTCAAATGGCTTGCCGACATCAAGCCGCGCATCCTGGGAGGCGACAACCGCTTCCAGGAAGTCGAGTTGGAGCCCTGGCAGCGTGAAGCCGTGGAAGGCATCCTGGAAGCGGATGATGACGGCCGCTTCTTGCGCTCCATGGCCCTGCTCGTCACGCCCCGAAGGCACGGCAAGACGAACCTGTTTGCCCTGATAGTGCTCTGGCTCTTCACCACGCGCCAGAACCAGACAATTCAGGTACTCGGCACCTCAGAAGCCCATACGGACAAGGTTCAGCTCCGGACCTTGCGCCGGATAATCCAGAACACGCCAGGCTTGAAGGCCATGGTAGGCGAAGCCGGCCTGCTCAAGAGCCGCATAGAGCTTCAGGCCCTCGGAAACGTAATTCAGGCAGACGCCGGCACGCTCGCGAACGCCTTTGGCGACAAGCTGAACGTGCTTTGGGTAGGCGATTTTCACGCCTGCCCGGATACAGCGCCCTTCGAGGCCTTTCAGGCAAGCCTTCTGGACTCCCAGGACACGCTTTGCTTGATAGACGCGAACCCGGACGCTGAAGGCGGGCATGTCCATGCCCTCGAACAGGCGGCCGCGACAGACGCGAAGCTCTACTGCCGACGCATAGAGTATGCGGATTTCGAGACGTACAAGAGGACGGCTCCCAAGTGGATTAAGCGGCATGAGGCCGAACGCCTGAGGAAGACTCAGCTTCCGGCGGCCTTTGACCGTGACATCCTGGGCAAGCGCTCTTGCGCCGTGAATGCGCTCTTCCAGCCGGCGGACATCGAAGCGGCCAAGGCAAGCTATCGAATCCCGCTGGACGGCAAGACGCTTCCAGGGCTCTTTGCCGGCCGTAAGTACGTTACAGGCGGCGGCCTTGATAGAGCCTACGGCTTCTCGCTCCACGGCGACAACACGATATGGACGAGCGTTGCCAAAGTCGCAGGCGACAACGAAGAGCCGGAATACTGGGTTCTGAACCAGAAGAAGGTTCCCTTCTCATCCGGCAAGGGCATCAAGCAGGAGCTAGCCGCCGACTTCGAGCGCTACAGGCTCCAGAACGTAGTTATCGAGCGCTACAACTCGCAGGACATTCTAGCCTGGTGCTCTGACGCGAAGATTCCTGCAGAACTGGCGAACGCTTCCAGTAACGAGCAGGTAAGCGCCTTCACGGAGCTGCACCGGATTATCTCCGAGCGCCGGCTTCACTTTCCGCGAGAGCTGCAAGCCCTGGCCGAAGAGCTGGGCGCCTTCCGGTATGACTCATCCGGCCGGAAGGTATCCTTCGAGGCCGCCAAGGGCTTCAAGGATGACCGCATTTACTCTCTCGCCTGGGCAATCTGGGCTTTGAGAGAGCAAGAGCTTCATACATACGAGCTGCCCGGCTTCGCTTGCGCTTCACGTAGCAGGCATGCCGGGCTTTGTTTCTTGCGCGGCGGCGAGCTGTCGCACCTGGCATGCTGCCAGACCTGCGAGGCTCACAAGCGCGTCGAGGCCATGCACCTGCAATATACGCGATTCAAGACGGGCGAAGAGCTGAGCCTGCCCGAGTTCTACAAAACCAAAGTGCGGCTTGTAGGGCCGCGCATAATCCAAGGAGTCTAAGCCATGTCCAGCGTTATCAATCTCGACCAGTTCAGCACAGGCAAGGTCTTTGAAATTCAGGGCAAGCGGTACCAAGCCCGGCCCATGACCGTGGAAGAAATGATTCAGAGCAGCAAGGATGCCAAGCAGATGGAAGGCGGCGGCGAAGCTGAGCAAATCGACTTCATTCTGAACATGCTTGAGAAGCGGACGGACATCCCGCGTGACGTGCTGCTGAAGCTGAACTTCCCGCAGTTCAACAAGCTGGCCCAGGAGATAGCGGGCAGCTAGGCCCAGGAGCGTAAGCGATGCAAGCCCCATTCATCGACCCCATGGAAGCGGACGCCATCCTTGAAGCGCAGTTCGGAACAGATGCCTGGTTTACCCTGGACGAAGCCACAAAGGCGAAGCTCCTGCAGGTTGCGAGCTCATACTTGCGCCTACTGCTCCAGGAAGCCCTTCCCGACGTGGACCCGGAAACCCTGGCTGATTCCGTGGCCCTTGAAGCCCTGTACCTCTACGAAAATCGGGAAGTCATGCGGCAAGGGCTTTCGGACAGGGCCTTAGGCGTCCAGAACAAGAGCCTGGGCAGCATGTCCTTGACTCGCGCCGGCGGCTACAGCCTGAAGAGCAACTTCCATCCTCAAGTTCTGCTCATGCTCAGGAAGCATATCCGCAACGGCATCCGGCTTGAGAGGGTCTAGGCCGTGTTCAAGTCATTCTGGAACCTCTTCACCCGAGAAAGGCCTATGCCCGTAACGACAATCCTTCAGAGCCGGCGCAAGCAGGAAGCACAAAAGCGCCTGGACTTCTACAATGACAAGCACCGAGAGCACCTTCTAGGCCTGCTCGCTCAGCGCTTCCAGGAGCCCGAGCGCTTCCAGCCCGTCTTTGTGAACGTGCTGAAGAAGGTCATCAACAACCTTGCTCTGGTCTATCTGGAGCCGCCCAAGCGCGAAGTCTTGAACGGCTCTGAGCAGGACAAGGCCATCTTCTCCGAGATGGCCGAATCTTGCGGCTTGTCTCTCAAGCTGAAGATAGCGGCCCGGCAAGTGAAGCTCCTGAAGACGGTCATGCTTCGGCCCGTGTGGCGACAAGGCCGGATGGAACTGGACCTACTCCAACCTCACGTTCTGGACGTGGAGACCGGAGACACGCCGGAAGAGCTGAAAGCCGTCATCGTGACGCACTTTCCGGAGTCGGGCCGCGATGAAGATACCGTATTCAAGCGCTGGACCGCTGAGAGCGTTACGACGCTGGACGCGCGAGGTCATACGATAGGCCAGGAGCCGAACCCGTATGGCGTTCTGCCCTTCGTGCCTCTCTGGGACGGCATCCCAGCCGGCGACTTCTGGCTTGAAGGCGGCGACGACCTGATAGCCCTGCAAGAGGCCATCAATACGAAGCTGACTGACCTTCTCTTCATCATAGAGAAGCAGGGCTTCGGCGTGGGCTATCTGAAAGGCGGCGAAGGCTCCGAGCTGAACCCGGTCTATCAAGTCGGGCCGGGCTCGCTCGTTTCGCTTCCTGAGAACGGCGAACTGGGCTTTGCGGCTCCGAACGCGCCGATTCTGGACATCCTGAAGAGCATTGACTTCCTCATCAAGCAGGCGGCCATCACGAACGGCTTGCCAGCGTCCAGCCTGTCCACGGAGGCGCGCGAAGAGAGCGGCATATCCAGGCTCATCGAGAACCGAGAGCTTCAGGAGAAGCGAAGCGACGACATAGAGCTTTTCCGGACCTACGAGAAGCGCCTTTTCGAGGTCATGCGCGTTGTCTGGAACGCTCACAACGCCGGCCGCCAGCTTTCCGAGAAGGCGCAACTGTCCGTGGACTTTTACGACCTGAAGCCCAAGGCGTCACAAGGCGAGCAGATTGCCGCCTGGGAGAGCCTGCTTTCCATGGGCATCAAGGACGAAGCCGATATTGTCCAGGAGATGAACCCGGACATCAAAACCCGAGAAGAGGCGGAAGCCTACCTGCTCCAGCGGCAGACCTTCCGGGCCAAGCTCAAGAGCCCGGCTATGGCTAACAATGAACCCGACTTTCTGACCGAATAGGAGAAAAACCATGTCTGACGAGAACAAGCAGGCCGGCGAGCCTGCCGGCAATGGGGAACCCACGGGGAACGGCGAGCCCGCAACCCAGGAGAATCAAGAGCTGAAGGCCATGCAGGACGCCCTTTCGAGCGTTCTGGAAGACCTGAAGGCGGACATTCCCGAGAACATGCGCGAGCTGATTCCCGGCGGCCTTCCGCCTGCCGAGCAAATCAAATGGATTCGGCAGGCTCAGAAGAAGGGCCTCTTCGCCAAGCCGGCCGCGAACAGCCCGGACAGCAAGCAGCCCAGCGGCAAGAAGCCAGCGGACCTGGACGGCATGACGCCGCATCAAATGCTTGCCATGGGCTACGGCAATTAGCTTAGGCCCAGCGCTTTTGACATTGAGTAGTCAGGCGCATTGGAAAGGAACCACTGCCAAGCCTGCTTATTATTGGACTTGTATTGATACTGTGAGTTCGTGTTCCTGAAGGCACCATATTCAGGGTAAACAGCCAATTCCCAATGGCGAGTATCAAGCTGTCATCTGCCCGCAGTCTACCCTTAGGACAAAAGCGTTTCTTGTGAAGTGCGTGGCTTAACGCTTCAAAGATTGTTGGATTCAAGCAGACATTTACGAGCCTTCCATTGCTGAAAGTAACATAGTTCTGGAAGACGTGCTTCACGACATTCCAGTTGTGCTCAGCATAGTCCATCGCCCCTCCATAAAGCCGGCTCAACCGGTTATTCTTTTAACCATACTACCTTTTGGAGTGATTTCAATGCTTACTCTGACCGAGGCCTCTAAGCTCATCCAGAACCCGCTTCAGCGCGGCATCATCGAAATCTTCCCGCGTACCTCTCCCGTCCTGGAGCGCCTGCCGTTCCTGACAGTGAACGGTAACGCCTACAGCTATAACCTGGAGAAGACCCTTCCGGGCATCGCCTTCCGCGACTACAACCAGACCTATGACGAGTCTACGGGCGTCGTGAACCCGTACACGGAGAGCCTGAAGATTTTCGGCGGCATCTCCAAGGTGGACCGCGCCCAGGTCAAGACTCAGGGCAACGTGAACGACCTGCGCGCCATTCACGATGCCATGAAGGCCAAGGCCGCTGCTCTGGAGTGGACGAAGGCGTTCTTCAAGGGCGACACGGACGCCAACACGCTTTCTTTCGACGGCCTGGAGAAGCGCCTTACCGGCTCCCAGGTCATTGACGCGGGCGCTTCCACCGGCGGCGATGCCCTGACGCTCGCCAAGCTGGACGAGCTGATTGATTCCGTCCAGGCTGGCCCGGGCGTGCTCTTTATGAACAAGGCCATGCGCCGCAAGGTGAATACGCTTATGCGGGCCGCCGGCCAGGCTACCGAGGTTGTCTCCGACAGCTTCGGCCGCATGATTCCGACCTATGCTGGCATTCCCATCGGCGTCATCGAAGTGGACAAGGACGGCAACGAAATCCTGAGCTTCACCGAAGCCGACAGCGCCGGCAGTGCTGCTGCCTGCACGTCCATCTATGCCGTCCGCTTCGGCGTCATGGAATGGGTTTCGGGCCTGCAGGCTTCGCCCATGGAAGTCATTGACCAGGGCTTGAAGGACGTCTTCTATCAGACCCTCATCGAATGGATTTCGAGTATCGCCATCTTCCATCCGAAGGCGGCGGCTCGGCTCCAGGGCATCAAGAACGCCTAACGGCATTTCGGGCCGGAGATTGGCTCCGGCCCTTCAATCTGATTCGGTGTAGAAATGAGAGAGGGCCGGGAGATTGGCTCCCGGCCCTTAAATGCATAAACGTTATTCTGTACGAAGAGCGGTCTCTGTCGGCTGAGAAGCCTCTCTGAGGCGGAAATATGAAGTCCAATGCTTAATGCGTTCAAAGGTCCTATAGATGATGTTCTCTTGTTTCTTCTTCACTAGCTCGTTACTCCGACACAACTGCAATCGCAATATCATATCAGGAGTCCATTTCTTTATGACAATATCTTTTGCCAAGCGCAGGAAGATATAGTCTCCAGCCTTACCTAGATAAATTAAAGGGACCTCATCTGTTTTTGACTCGATTTTCAAATCTAGCAATTCTGGAGTCACCTTCGTGTAATAGTATTCTTTATCAACGAAAAAAGCCGCAGTCCTAGACCAAGCAAAGGAACTAAACAACACCATGATAATAACAATAACAATCGGAAAACCAATGTTAATACTTTCCAAAAAGTTTTGAATGCGCCCACTTTTGTATAGCATTTTTACAAGCCCATAAAAAATGAAATACGACAAAAAGGTTAACAAGAGGTCGCTATCAAATTGCCAGACTCCAATCAAAAAGAAGCCTATGAAAGCATACATAATATAAAGAGCAGCTCGTTCCAGGTAGTAAAAAAATTTTCGAGTTTTTGTTATTTTTTCTACATCATTACTAGTAGAATCTAAATGGTGTTCTAATTCATGACACCTGACACAATCTCTCACCTCTCCTTGCTTGCATTGAGTGAGAACTTCTCGCATGCTTTCAGCAGTTTCTTTAGCCTGCTTTGTTTTAGAGATGGCTTGTTCATTGTAAGACATCAACCTAGGCAGAACACCAAAAAGCAGGAATAACCACAGAACAATAGAAAGCCAGCTTGCCTCCATTATTGGAAACAAGGTACTAATAAGCACATCGGAAGGACTCATGTACTCGTATATGTTAATACCAAAAGTATTCCAATATGCAAAGTGGTATATAAATGCACTAACAAATGCCAGCCCAAGAAAGATGAACCAATAGTCACTCTTGGTCAGCTTAATACCATCATTACTCATAGCATTCCTCTAATTAAGGGCTAATAGACTGGCCCAGCAGAGGCCATTTGCTTAATTTTGTTGATTGTATTCTATGTTACTACGAATGCCGAACAGGACAGTCGCCTTCCGCCGGCTAGCTGAATGCTTGCGGCAAGACCTATTTGATACCGCACAATAAGGGCTTAGTGAAAATTTAAGGGTGCCGGGCGGGCCTGACACCCGGCACATATACAGACTACTTCTTTTTGCTGGGCTTCGGGGCGGGAATCTTCTCAATGACCGTGGTTTTCGGGCGACGTTCAGCTTCCTTCACAGGGATAAACTGTCCGTTTCCTGCGTCACGTCCAATCTTGCGGTCGTTAGCCATTTTTATTCTGCCTTTCCAGACAGGGTTAAGGGCTTGCCCATTGCCCGTCAGGCATGATAGCAATTAGTATCCCAAAGCCTCTTGCTATCCAGGCCATGCCTTCGGAGTAATGGCCGGATGCCCTTGTCTAGGATTGAGGGCATCCACCCGTAAAACCGTCTGGTCCGGCAAGGCCAGACGGTTTTACTTCTCAAAGCCTTATTCTAGGGCTTGCGACAAACGCAAATCCCATGAACTGTGTGCACAATAAGTTGCAAGCTAAGTTTTGTATAGTACCTGCGCGCAAATGTACCGAGTTGCACATTGAAGTCCCGAACTGTGCCCAGAGGTACCACTTTCGCTGGAGCCCTCAAGCGCGGCCATGCTTCGCTAGTTCAGCTTTCCCGCCGCCCAGCGAATCTTGTTCCCCATATTTTCCCCAAGAGCAAAAACAAAGGCGCCAGTCTCTTCCTATGGAAGCTACTAACGCCTTGAAATACTTCTGGTACCGGGAGGGGGAGTTGAACCCCCATGGCCTTGCGACCGGCGGATTTTGAGTCCGCTGCGTCTACCAATTCCGCCATCCCGGCGTAAAAAAGGTCTTTTATGGCAGTGAGTGCTTACTGTCAAGCCAGGCCGGTTATTGACAGTGGAAAGCAGTTTCTCCATTGTGACCCCTCTTAAACAGGGGGACTTGCATGCTTCCCGTCGGCACCATCGTCAATGTCGCCGCCATTCTAGGCGGCGGAACCATCGGCCTTGTCATCGGCCGCCGCTTTCCAGAAAACATCCGCAATCTCGTATTTCAGGGCCTGGGCTTATGCACCTTCATTATCGGCGTGCAGATGGCCCTCAAGTTCAGCAATCCGCTGCTCATGATCTTCGCCATACTTTTAGGTGGCGTCACGGGCGAGCTGCTGCACCTGGAGGAATTCTTCGCCAGCCTGGGAGACCGGGTGAAGAGGCTCGTGCGCAGCCGCAACACCATGTTCACCGATGGCATGATCACCGCCTCGCTGCTCTACTGCGTCGGCTCCATGGCCATCCTGGGTTCCTTTGACGAAGGCCTGCGCGGCGACCCGACGCTCCTGTTCACCAAATCCATGCTCGACGGATTCGCCTCCATCGCCCTGGCCTCGACCTACGGCATAGGCGTGCTCTTCTCGGCCGTGCCGCTGTTCCTGTACCAGTTCTCACTGACCATGTTCGCCTCCATGTTCCGCGAAGTCATCACCCCGGGCCTTGTCACCGAACTGACTGCGGTAGGTGGTTTACTCATCATCGGCATTGGCATAAACCTCATGAAACTTACCTACATCCGCATCAGCAATCTCTTGCCGGCCCTGGGATTCATCGTGATCCTGGCCAAAATCTTCGCGGAGGGCTAGACATGCGCGCCTACGACCGCCAGGAAACCTTCGACATGCTCCCCTTCCGGGCCCTGGCCCGGTCGATCGACGCCATGCTCCAGGCCAAGAAGACTGGCAAGGCCGTGGCTCCCGCGCGAATGACCGTGCAGATGGAGGACAAGGGCACGCTGCTGATCATGCCGGCCTCCCAGGGCTCCCTGGCCGTGGTCAAACTGGTCACCGTGCACCCGGACAACTACGCGGTGCGACGCATGCCGACCATCCAGGGAGAGGTGGTGGTCATCGATACCGACGACGGCTCCCGTCTCGGCGTCCTGGATGGCATGGCCCTGACCGCCAGGCGCACCGCCGCCCTGACCATGCTCGCCGCGCGCAAGGTTGCCCCGGACCCCTACGGCCCGATCCTCGTAGTCGGCGCAGGCGCACAGGCCCGCGAGCACCTGCGTGCCTTCCGCGAGGCCCTGGTTTCGGAAAAAGCCTATATCTATTCCAGGCACGGCTCGAGCGCTCGGGAACTGGCTCGAGAGGCCAAGTCCTGGGGGTTGGATGCCGAGGTCGTGTCCTCGCCTGCCGAGGCCATGGACAAGTGCACGGTCATCATAACCGCCACCACGAGCCGCACGCCGGTCATCGGTCCCGAGGTGCGCGACGACGCCTTCATCGCGGCCATCGGCTCCTTCACGCCCGATGCCACCGAGTTGCCGCCGGAGCTCGTGCGCAAGTCCAGGCTGTTCGTGGACACCATGGAAGGCGCGATGGAAGAGGCCGGCGATTTCATCCAGGCCGGCGTGGACTGGTCGACGGTCATGGCCCTGGAGGACGTGGAAGACAAGGACAAGCCCGAGAAGGGTCCGGTGATCTTCAAGTCCGTGGGTCACGCACTATGGGATCTGGCAGCGGCCAAACTAGCTTTCGGACGTTAGAAAATCGGGAGGGGGTGCGACCCTCTCCCGAACCCTCACCCGCCAGGGAGATGATCTCCCTGGACCCACCATCTTCATGCTGTCCGCCTGAGCTTCCCTGTTGCCCGACGTGCATTGGCCAGCCATATTGATTCTGGTGTATTGTGCGTCCAGCGGCCGACCGGCCCGACATAAAAAGGGCCGCTGGCTTTCCACCAGCGGCCCTTGTGCATTCGGGAAAAGGAAGGCTACAGCGCGGCCTGCAGCAGTTCGCCGAACTTCTTGCAGCCCACCTGCGTGGAGCCTGGGATCTGGCCGGCCAAGTCCACGGTGACCTGCTTGCCGGAAAGGACCTTTTCCACGGCCTTGTGGATGAGCTTGGCCGCGTCATGCCAGCCGATGTGCTCCAGGAGCATGGCACCCGAGAGCACCAGGCTGCCAGGATTGGCCATGTCCTTGCCGGCGATGGACGGGGCCGTGCCGTGGGTGGGCTCGAAGAAAGCCAGCCTCTCGGACATGTTCACGCCCGGAGCGAGGCCCAGCCCGCCGACCTGCGCGGCAAGCGCGTCGGACAGATAGTCACCGTTCAGGTTCGGGGTGGCGATGACGCTGTACTGCTCCGGGTACATGAGCACGTTCTGGAACATGGCGTCGGCGATGCGGTCATTGAGGATCAGGCGCTTCTTGGCTCCTGCCTTAGCCTCCTCCTCGGTCATGACCTCGGCGGCGAACTCAGTCTTGGCCATCTCGTAGCCCCAGGCGCGGAAAGCGCCCTCGGTGTACTTCATGATGTTGCCCTTGTGGGCCATGGTCACGCTGGGCTTGTTCTGGTCCAGGGCGAAGCGGATGGCCTTGCGCACCAAGCGCTTGGAGCCGGCCGGGGTCATGGGCTTGATGCCTATGCCGGCGGTCTCGTCCACGTTTTTGCCCAGCTCGTCGCGCAGGAAGGCGATGAGTTTCTTGGCCTCGGGCGTGCCAGAGGCCCACTCGATGCCCGCGTACACATCCTCGGTGTTCTCGCGGAACACGACCATGTCCACAAGGTCGGGCCGCTTGACCGGCGACTCGATGCCCTGGAAGTAACGGATAGGCCGAATGCAGGCGTACAGGTCCAGCACCTGGCGCAGGGTCACGTTCAGGCTGCGGAAGCCGCCGCCCACGGGCGTTTCCAGCGGTCCCTTGAAGGCCAGGTCGGCGGACTTGAGCGTCTCCATGGTTGCATCGGGCAGATAGTTGCCGGTCTGGTCAAAGGCCTTCTTGCCGGCCAGGATTTCCTTCCATTCAAGCTTCTTCTGGCCGCCGAATGCCTTGGCCACGGCCGCATCCAGGACCGGCCGGCCCGCTGCCCACACCTCGGGGCCGATGCCGTCGCCTTCGATGAAATATACTGTTCTGGTTTCCATGCGCTCTCCTTGCGGTGTATGCCGATGGGCTGCGGGGGAATGGTCCCTTGGCAGGGTATGCCGGACCGATAGTGCCGAGTTTCACGAACAAGATTCGGTTTGTAGAGGCAAGCCGGGCCAGGGGTCAAGCCCGAAGCATCACAAGAGCGCCCGCAGCCGCTCCGGATCGTTGCCGTACAGGTCCGCAATGTGCCGCGTGATCTTGTCCGGCGGCCAATCCCACCAGGCGATTTGCAGCAACAGCTCGATAGTCTGCTCGTCGAAGCGCGTGCGCACCACGCGCGCCGGATTGCCGGCCACGATGGCGTACGGCGGAACGTCCTTGGTCACAACCGAGCGCGAAGCCACCACGGCTCCGTGGCCGATCTTCACGCCGGGCATGAGCAGACAGTCATAGCCGAGCCAGACGTCGTTGCCCACAACAGTGTCGCCCCTGAAGGGAAAATCCGGCAGCTTCGGCAGCGCCGTGTCCCAGCCGTCGCCGAAGAGGGTGAAGGGATAAGTGGTGAAGCCGGCCATGAAATGGTTGCCGCCGTTCATGATGAACTTCGCCCCCGCGGCGATGGCGCAGAACTTGCCGATGATGAGCCGGTCGCCGAGGAAGTCGAAGTGGTACAGAACGTTCCGCTCGAAGTTCTCCGACCCGTCGGGGTCATCGTAGTATGTATAGTCGCCCACGAGGATGTTGGGGCGGGTGATGAAATTTTTGAGGAAGCAGAGCCGCTTGACGCCGTGCATGGGATAAGGCGTTTCCGGGTTTGGGCCCTGTGCGCTTGGCATGGTTGGCCTCCATGGGTTGGAATAGGACGCGGGAGGGCAATGCTCTTTCCAGCTCTTGCTTGCCCTTGCGCAAACCGTCTCAGAGCAGTTTCAGGATGACCTCGGCTGCGGCAGCCAGATCGTCCACGGTGTAGTCCGCCCCGGCCTTGGCCTCACAGGTCGCGCCCTTGCCCGTGCGCACAAGGATGCTCACTGCCCCCGCCCTGCGGCCCAACTCGACATCGCTGACCTTGTCCCCAATAACGAAAGCCTGCCTGGGGTCCAGGCCCAGTTCCCGGGCAGCCTGGTCAAGCAGGCCCGTGCAGGGCTTGCGGCAGGCGCAGTCCGCCTCCGGGCCGTGCGGGCAGAAATAGTAGCGCTCGATGTGCACACCATGCTCGGCCAGTACCTCGGACAGCCGCGCGTTGACGAGATGCATGTCCTCCTCGCCGAAGTAGCCGCGTCCGATGCCCGATTGGTTGGTGGCAACGACAAGGCCCAGCCCCGCGCCAGCCAGCCGCGCCAAGCCCTCGACCGCGCCGGGCAGAAGCTCCACGCCCTCGGGGTCCGCGAGGTAGTGTTTGTCCACGATGATGGTGCCGTCCCGATCCAGGACGACATAGCGCTTAGTCATGCGTTTCTACCTGCTCGAAGTTGTACGATTGATTCGTCCCGCTAGTACCCGCCAGGTCTGAAGCGGTCAATCGCATCCACTCATTATGGCCGCCGTGCTGCGCAAGGGCCATGTTCGAGGCCCTGGACGCCGCTGCCCATGGAAACGCCACCGCAAATGTAACCATCTAATTTGTTTTGTAAATATTTGTAAAGAAACGTCCATCGGGCTCACAACTTGCTTCCTGTTGCCTGCGCAACTTCAAAAAGCTTCCTTGCAGGGCAGCCCGCCATAAGCATGGCTTGGAGACGTAAAGCGCATGCGTGAATCATCCTAGACACCTGCATCTCTCAGTAGCAAGGAGTCCCTTATGATCAGCGGCATAGGCGGCAGTACAGGGTATCTCTCCAACATGATGTCTGAAATGCGCCGGCAACAGACGAAGAGCGCCAGCCAGATGTCCGAGGAGCTGTTCTCCAAGGCCGACGCCAACGGAGACGGCGCTGTAGATGAAACCGAGCTGGCTAAGGCCCTGAGCAGCCAGTCCAAGGTCGGGGGCGGTGACGGGCCGAGCGCCGAGGAGCTGTTCGACTTCCTCGATGCCGACGGCGACGGTGGCATCACTGAGCAGGAACATGCCGACGGCCTGCAGACCCTTCAGGACCAGCTGCAAGGCCAGCAGGACAACATGGCCATGATGGGCATGCTGGATATGATGGGCATGAAGGCTCAGTCCGACCGGGATCAGACCTCCGGGGGACTGTTCTCCGAATTGGACGCCAACGGTGACGGTGTCATAGACGAAACCGAGTTGGCCAGCGCTCTGGGAGACAGCTCCAGCGTTGACAACGAAGAAGAGTCTGGTGTGGAGGAACTGATTGCCGCTCTCGATGCGGACGGCGACGGAGCCATCAGCGAGGACGAACTGGACGCCGGTTTGAAGACGCTCATGGAAGAGCTTGAAAGCCAACGCTCCGGCATGGCCATGCAGGGTATGGCCCCGCCCCCACCGCCGGAGCAGGGCCAGACGGACGGCGAGCTGTTCTCCGAGACTGACGCCAATGGCGACGGCGTCATCGACGCGGACGAACTGGCTAGCGCCCTGGAATCCAGGCAGGCCGAAGGCGGCAACGGGCCGAGCGCCGATGAACTGTTCGCGGCACTTGATGCGGACGGCGACGGAAGCATCACCCTGCAGGAGCACAGCGACGGCTTGCAGGTTATGCGCGCGCAGCGGGAAGCCGGCGGGTTTTCCGCTAACCTTATGGCTTCGGCGCTCCAGCAGTACCAGACCATGAGCCAAGGCATCCTGGGAATGCAGGCCATGACGCAAGTCAGCTTCTTCGCCTAGCGATCCTACGGCCGGGCCACTCCGAGCCACAAGGACGGGCTCGGTTCACTCGATTTCATTCACCCTTCCGGCGACGATGGAGCCTGGGTCTCAAGGATGGACCCGGCTCCTTTTCTTTTCTACCCCTTTGCCCTGGCGGCATTCTTTTCCCTTCGGCAACTCTTGCCGACCTACTCTGCCCGAAGCCCTGCTCTCCAGGCACTGCCCTGCCCCACGGGATTCGCTGCCGTACGGGATTCGCTGCCGTACGGGCCAGGATGCCCCGCCCAAGGCCAAGTATCCGTGGGCAGTGAATGAGCTTTGCTCAAGAGTTGCGGAGCTGAAAGAGCCAGAACGGCTTTTTCAATGGTCCGTCAGGGCTGGCTTCGAATTCCTTCTGACTGTGGATTCCCTGAAGCAGCTTGCTAGTGGGAGGGGTCCGAGGGGGACAACGCTCTCGCCCGGTTCACATGCAGCTTAGAGCATTTTGCTTTTGAAAATGCTCTGCAAGCCATGCGTCGGCATGGCTTGCCGCCGCATAGGCGTAGGCGCAATTCACTTGCGCCGTCAACGCCGGAGCGGACGTCTTAATAGCGATCTGCTCTAGTTATCCGAGTTCGTACAGGATGTCGCCGGGCTTGAGCTCGCCTTTAGCCAAGGCCGTGGCGGCCTTGACGCGGGGGCCCAGCACCGAGTCGAAGACTTCCACGCGCTTCCAACGCAGGTATTGATAGAATTCCTCTTCGATGCCGCCGCAGACCAGCGTGCCCACGGCCTCGTGGAGGATGAGATTGCACAGGTTCTCGGCCGAGGCCTGGGGCAGTACAAGCGTGCGCTCATCATGCCAGACTCCATCCTCGCCAAGCACTCCGATCCAGACTTCGGTGGCCAGATCGAAGCGCGGAGCCACGTCGTCGTCGTGTAGCAGAATCAGGACCTTGCTCTTGCGTGGCTCAGCCATGGTGTTCGTCCATGCCGTAGGATTTCATTTTACGCCATAGTGTGCTGCGGCCCCAACCCAGGATCTCGGCGGCCTTGGAGCGCCGGCCTCCGGCGCGCACCAGGGCATCAAGGATCATCCGACGCTCAACGTCCGGCCAGCTTTCGCCCAAGACCGGGTGCACATGCGGGCTGCCGCCTGCCGCGCCGGCAGGGGTCGAGATCGGTTGCAGGGCCTGGGTCTCGGCGGCCGGAACCGGCTCCGACCTCACACCGGAGCAAGCCGGAGCCTCGGTGATGTAGGCTGGCAGGTGCGCGCTGCGGATGCGTTCGCCCGGACAGACGTTGACAGCATATTCCACGATGTTGCGCAACTCGCGCACATTGCCGGGATAGGCATAGCCCGTGAGCAGCTTGAGCGCTTCCTCGCTGAATCCGCTCACGGCTTTGCCGAACTGGGCAGCGATGCTGCGCAGAAAGTGATCCAAGAGCATACGCACGTCCTCGCCGCGCTCGCGCAAAGGCGGCAGGGGCAGATGAACCACATTGAGACGGAAGAACAGGTCCTGACGGAAACGGCCTTCGGCCACCATATGCTCCAGGTCGCGATGCGTGGCCGCGATTACGCGCACGTCCACCTGCGCGCCGCGCGAAGAGCCCAGGGGGTATATGATGTGATCATCCAGGAAGGTCAGCAGCTTGACCTGCAAGGGCAAGGGGAGATCACCTATTTCAGTCAGGAACAGGGTGCCGCCCTGGGCCATGCGGAAGCGGCCCGGCCGGTTCTCCTCCGCGCCGGTGAAGGCGCCCTTGCTGTGACCGAACAACTCAGACTCGAGCAGCGGCTCGGGCAACGCGCCGCAGTTGACCTTGACGAAGGGCCCTTTGGCCCGCCGTGACGCCTTGTGGATGGCCTCGGCCAGCACGTCCTTGCCCGTGCCCGTTTCGCCGGTGATGAGCACTGGGGAGTCGGTCTGGGCGATGCCCGGCAGGATCTGAAAGATGCGCTCCATGCGCGGGCTGTTGCCGATGATGTGGCTGAAACCGAAGGCTTGGTTCTGGCGTGCGCTCAATTCGCGTATTAGCCGCAAGTCCTCCAGGGTCTCCAGATAGCCCGCCAGCCTGCCAGCGGTGTCCACCACGGGTGCGAAGGTCGCCCGCACCGGGATTTTCCGGCGCTCGCGAGTGAGCACATCGCCTTCCAGGCTCGTGGGCCGGCTCTCGGCTCCCATGCCGAGCAATGGGCAGCCTTTCACGCAATAGTTTCCGCGGAAGACATACATGCAAGGCGCGCCTCTGATCTCCTCGCGGGTGTAGCCCGTCAGGGCCTCGGCGGCGAGATTGATGGCCACCACGCGCCGCTCGGGCGTGAGCAGGGCCACGGCCATGGGTATCTCGTCCAGGAGGGGCAGCAGACACACGGGTGCGGCGTACAGGCCGGCGACCCGGGGCGCCGTGGTTTCACGAAATAGGGAAAGCTGATTATGTATCATGAGTGTTCATCCACTGCCGGCCATGATTCCATGGAACAGAACGAAACACAACGCCCGATTGCCGACTGCCTGCCTTTGCCCTGGCATGCCGGCCCAAATACGGTATGCTCGGATAAATACGACAGGCCCAACCGGCCGAACGAGGTCGCGACATATGACCATTGTCATCAATGATCCACAGGAATCCAAAGAATTCCTAAATGCAATCCTGGACAATATGGAGTCCGCGGTGCTGCTCCTGGACGCGGACATGCGCATCCATCATGTCAATCGGCGTTTTCAGGAACTGTTTCGCCATTCAGGGGAAAACGTCGTCGGCATCTGCTGCGGCAACGCCCTGTCCTGCGGCCATGCCGTGGAGGAGAACGTGACCTGCGGAAAATCCTCCCGCTGCGCCGAGTGCGGGTTGCGCGCTGCGGCGAAGCAGGCCTTGACCGGCGAAATCCCTAAGCGAAGCAGGCTGGTGAGGCGTTTCTATTTGCGCGGCACCCCCGAACGCAAGCACCTGGACTTCTGCTGCCGGCCCATGAACTACCGTGGCCGGAACATGGTCCTGGCCGTGCTGCACGATGTGACCGAGTTGGAGGAGCACCGCCTGGGGCTTTTGGAACACAAGGAACGACTGGAAATCGATCTGCGCTCCGCGGCGCTCATCCAGAAGAGCCTGCTGCCCCAGCCCGGCCTGCGCTTCCCCGGCCTGGAGCTGAGCTGGCGCTTCCGACCTTCGGAGGCCGTGGGCGGCGACATGTTCAACATCTTTCGCCTGGACACGCGACGCGTAGGCCTGTTCCTGCTGGACGTGTGCGGCCATGGCGTGTCCGCGGCCATGATGGCCGTGTCCGTATCGCGCCTGCTCTCGCCCGACGCAGGGACCGTCGTGGATGTGGACCAGTCCGTGTCGCCGCCCGAGCGCATCATGGAGCGTCTGGAGCGCGAGTTTCCCTTCGAGCGCTTCGGCAGCTACTTCTCGGCCCAATACGTCATTCTGGATGCGGTTGACGGCAGCCTGACCTATGCCAGCGCAGGGCACCCCCCGCCCGTGCTCGCGCGCGCGGATGGCCGCACCGAACTGCTGGACGTCCATGGTCCGGTCATCGGCCTGGATGCGGGTCTGCCCTTTCCCGCCGGTCAGGCCCGGCTCGAACCCGGCGACCGGCTCTACCTGTACACCGACGGCATTCCCGAACGTCGCGGCTCTGACGGCAGCCTGTTCGGCGAAGAACGCTTGACGCGCCTGCTGTCCACTGACGCCGGTCAGACCCTGGAGCAGGCCGTGGATGCGGTCTTCGCTCAGACCCTGGCCTTCGGCGCCAGCGCGCCAGCCGACGACATCTGCCTGCTGGGCGTGGAACGCAAACTCCTGAATATTACGTAGCTATCAGAAAGCCGCCTCTCGATCAGAGCAGATTGCTTTTAGAGCAGATTGCTTTTAAGACGCCCGCTCCCGCGTTGACGGCGCAAGTGAATTGCGCCTGCGCCTACGCAGCGGCAAGCCATGTCGACGCATGGCTTGCAGAGCATTTTCAAAAGCAAATGCTCTAAACTTCACCGCGCTTGCTCAAGTCCTCGAACAGGGTCAGGGCCGCGGTGGTGCCCTTGCCGATGGCCGTGACTATCTGGCGGATGCCGCCGGTGATGTCGCCGGCCGCGTAAACGCGCGGGATATTCGTGCGCATGCCTTCGTCAACGAGGATGAAGCCGTCCTCGTCGGTCATGACGCCGATCTGACGAGCCAGATCGGAATTGGCCTGCTGGCCGATGGCGATGAACACCCCGTCCACCGGCAGCGAGGATTCCTCAGCCTTGACGAGATCCTTGATCCTGAGGCCGGTCACAGCGGTCTCGCCCTCGATGGCCATGACCACGCTGTTCCAGCGCATGGGAACCCTCTCGCGCACCAGGGAATCCTGCAGGTGCTTTTCGGCGCGCAACTCGCCCCGGCGGTGAATCACGGTGACCTCCGCGCCCAGGTGCTTGAGGTGCAGGGCGTCCGTGATGGCCGTGTTGCCGCCGCCCACCACGGCCACCTTGCGGCCTCGGTAGAAGTAGCCGTCGCACGAGGCGCAGTAGGACACTCCCCTGCCGAAGAACTTCTGCTCGCCGGACACGCCGAGCTGACGCCAGGTGGCGCCCATGGCCAGCACCAGGGCCCGGCAGGTGTAGACCTCGCCGCCCAGGGTGTAGACCTCGATGCGCTTGCCCAGCTTGACTTCGCTGACCTCGGTCAGTTCCTTGACCTCGGCGTACTCGCGGGAGTGCTGGAACAGGATGTCCACCAGCTTGGCCCCGGCTATGGCCGGAAAACCGGGATAGTTCTCCACCACCGGCGTCAGGGCCACCTGACCGCCCACGTTCTGCTTTTCCAGCACCACGGCCGACAGCCCGCTACGCACCACATAGATCGCCGCGGCCAAGCCGGCCGGTCCACCGCCCAGGATGACCACGTCCACATCCTTGACCCCTTCCGGCGCGGCCAAGGCTGCGCCATGCTCCTTGAGCCACTCCTCGGCGGACTTGAGCGTGACCAGCTCGACCACGAAGCGCACCTCGGGCTCCTGGCCCAAGGCCACGAGAGTGTCGTTGAAAACTGTATGCGGCACCGAGCCCACGTTATAGCGATCGGCCAGTTCAGAATTTTCGCCGATCTCCACGTAGCGGAAGGAGACCAGATCGGGCCGCTCGATGGCCGCGCGTACGCCGTTCATGACCTGCCCTGGGCAGTAGGGACAGGTAGGGCTGGTGAATACCTTGGCTTCGCGTGGCTCCTTCAGAGTGGCCAGCAGTTCCTTGGAGGGCTGGCTCAGGCCGCTGTCGCCCGTGGAGGCCAGCATGATCGTCTCGATGAACGAGCGAGCTTCCTCGCCAGCCGGCGCGCCGGTGAAGCGCAACTTGTAGCGGTCGGGACTGACCAGGATTTCGGGCGTGAAATCGATGCCCGCCTCCCGGAAGCGCTCGTCATCCGGGCCGTAATGCCGCACCTCGATCTTGTCCGAGATACGCGCCAGGTCGCGCAGAAGCTTTTCGCAGAACTCGCTGAACTTGTCGTTTTGACCCGGACGGGTGAACAGCTCCAGGATTACCGGCTGCTTGAGCTGGCCGAACAGACCGCGCAGGTAGTCGCGGGTATCCAGCGGCAGAAACCACTGCTCCTGCTCATCCCGCGCTGCGGGAGTGTCCTGAGCCGGCTTTTCATCCTTCCTGCTTCCGAAGAGAGGGCTCATGGCTGCTCCAGTACGCTTGGGGTTAAACTCAAATACTTGCCGCCAAGCTATAACAATCCCTTAATGAACTACTCGGGCCCAGGGACGCACGCGCACCTAGTGGAGTCCGGGGAGGGCAAGCCCATCCCCGGTCTTACGCAAAACGCGCTAATAGCCGGGTTCCCACAGGTAATAGAAGCCGGTTCGCCTGCGCAGCAGGTCGCCGGCCGCGCCCAGGTCCACCAGCGCGGGCTGGGAGGCCATGCGCGTGAGCAGCGAGTTGTACGGGTTGTCGTCGGCGTACTCGGTGCGGCGGTAGACCACCAGCCGGGCGTTCTCGGGCAAGCCGGCCTGCTTGCGGGCCGTGGCCACGGCGAAGTCGATATTCCCGATCTCGTCCACCAGCCCGACCTTGCGCGCCTGGTTCGCCGTGAACACGCGGGCCGTGGAAACCTGACGCATGTTCTCGTCCGAAAGCTTGCGGTGCTTGGCCACCAGGGACAGGAAACGGCTGTTCATGTCGCCCACGATGCCGTCGAACATCTCGACCTCTTCGCGCGAAGGTTGGCGGAAGGGCGAACCCATGTCCTTGTTGACCCCGGACTTGGTCACATCCACGTCCACGCCGATCTTATCCATGAGCCCCACCACCTTGGGCCGAATGAATATGGTGCCCACCGAGCCGGTGATGGTCGTCGGATGGGCCACGATGACGTCGGCCGGCAGCGATATGTAGTAGCCGCCGCTGGCCGCCACTTCGAGCATGCACACCACGAGCTTGGCCTTGGTCTTTTCCTTCCAGGCCAGCAGCTCGCCATACAGGATATCGCTGGCCGTGGCCGTTCCGCCGGGGCTGTCCACGGCCAGAACCAGGGCCTTGACGGATGGATCGGCCGCGGCCTTGTCGAGTTGGGACACGGTTTCCTGAACAATGCCAGGCTTCTCGCGGAAGGTCTCCTCGTCCGGACCGGTCTCCAGCGTGCCACGCACGGTGACGAGCACGACCTTGGGCTCGGCCGTGCCTTCAAGGGTGAATTCGCGCAGGGGCTCGGAATAGTCGGGGAACAGGTTGACCGACGCGCAACCTGAAAGCGCCGAGGCAAGGAGCAGGAACAGGAGCATATAGGCAGAACGCATGGCGAACCTCCGCTGAGGACGTGAAATGAATCATCATTCTATGACCCAAAGGAGGTTGGAAGGCAAGCTCGGGCGGATTTGACCCAGGGTTCGGTCAAGAGAAAATCAGAGCGCCCCGGATGGCCGGGGCGCTCTGGAAATACGAGGCGGTAGAGAGAGGTTATCTGTCAGCCAGGCGGCTGCGCATCTCGGGCGTCATATCCAGGCGATCCATGCGAGCGAGGCCAACGGACGCCTTGCCGGCCAGCAGCCAGTTGTGGCTGCTCTTCCAGCCTTCGTTGCGCAGGCACAGAACCAGCCACACAGGCAGCCAAAGCCCCAAGGTCAGAGCGGTCATAAGCATGTGCGCCGCGTGGTTCAGGTTGCGCCGACGGGCCAAGGGATTGCGGGCCGAGGTCTTACGCAAAGCTTTCATGATCTTCATAACGGCAACTCCGGAAATAGTGAGTCCATGGCTATGGCTACTAAGACCTCCACGTGGGCTCGTCAAGCAGTTCCAGAGACTATTTATTAGATTATACTTATTAATACAGAATAAAATTCAATAAAAAAACCACATAAACGAACGAAATTCTCACATTATTCCTGGAGAGTTCCTTTTGCACTTCTCCATCAAGGCTGCCCAAAGCCGCGCGCCTGGTGTATGTTCGTCTGACCCGTCCCGTTTCCGGGTCCACCGAACACGAGGAGGTATGCATGCCCACGGCGCGCAACAGGCTGGCCCAGGAAATCTTCGCACCCATTGCCGTCGACTACGAACGCTGGTCGCGCGCGCTCAGCTTCTGGCAGGACCCGCGCTGGCGACAAGAGCTGGTGAACGGCCTGGGTCTGCCGCCCGGCTCTCGGGTACTGGACGTGGCCGCCGGCACCGGCCAGATCAGCCGCCTGCTGGAAAAGCAGGGCCTGCGCGTGGTGTCATTGGACCAGAGTCTGGCCATGCTCACGCGAGCCAGGGCCAGGGGGGCTGCTGCCGTGGCCGCCAGGGCCGAGGCCCTGCCCTTCCCGGATGCTAGCTTCGACGGTCTTACGGCAGGATACCTGCTGCGCTATCTGGAAGATCCCTTGGCCGGTTTGCGCGAGCTGGCGCGCGTGGTGCGTCCCGGCGGCCGCGTGGCCCTGCTGGATTTCGGTCGGCCGCGCGGCGTGTGGGGCGGCCTCTGGCGGCTGTATACAAGCCTGGGATTGCCCGCGGCCGGCGCGCTCATCTCGCCAGGCTGGCATCGAGTGGGAGCGTTCCTGGGCCGCAGTATCGACGATTTCCACCGAGCTTGGCCCAAACCGGCGATGGAGCGGCTCCTGAGCCAAGCGGGCCTCAGCCATGTGCGTTCGGCCAACCCCTCCCTGGGCGGAGGGCTTATTCTGTGGGGGACACGCCTGTGAGCGAAACAACCGGCACGACAAACATGACTGATGCGACAGGCCTCGCCGCGAAGAATCACACTGCGAACGGCGGGCTAGGCGCAGCGGCGATCACTCCGGCCTACTACGCCCGCAAGGGCGGCTTGTGGGCGGATTTCTGGACCATCCTGCACCCGCCCTACACCCTCTGGAACCTGTCCTTCGTGGCCATGGGCGCGGCCCTGGCTCCAGCCCTGGACTGGCACATGCTCGCGCTCATGCTCACGGCTTTTCTGGCCGGCACGGGTGTAGCCTCGCACGCCCTGGACGAGCTCAACGGCCGTCCCCTGCGCACGGGCTTCAGCGACCGGGCGCTCAAACTCATGGCCCTTGCCGCCTTGGCAGCGTCCCTGGCATGCGCCCTGCTCAGCCTGCTGTTCGTCTCGGCCTGGATCATACTGCTGGCCCTGCTCGGAGCGTTCCTCGTGGCGGCCTACAGTCTGGAGTGGTTCGGAGGGCTGCTGCACACGAACTTGGGATTCGCCCTGAGCTGGGGCGGCTATCCGGTGCTGGTGGGCTATTGGGCTCAGACCGAAGCCCTGACGCCTGGCGTGCTGCTGCTGGCCGCTGCGGCAACGCTCATGAGCCTGGCCCAGCGGGAGTTGAGCACCCCGGCGCGCTTCCTGCGGCGCAAAGCCAACGCTGGAGGGGCCACCTTCGCCACGGCCGAAGGCGTTGCGCAATGGGACATGCAATGCCTGCTGGCTGGCTACGAGCGCCCCTTGCGCCTGCTGTCCTGGATGGCGCCGGCCCTGGCCGCAGCCATGCTGCTGGCCAAGCTGGGCCAGTAGGGCGATTCCCGCCGCCTGTGCGTGGGCCGAAACGCATTTCAGACAAAAGCCGCGAAGCTCCATGCTTCCTACTCGAGCATGGTTATTCTCGGGTAAGCCCGGCGCAAAAACATGTCTTCCGTGACCCAGGTCACGGTCTGACGGGACAAGTCGTTATAGCCTTGGCCTTGGACAGCCATCGATCAAGGAGAATATGTCTATGAATAATAAAGATATCCCCACCGCGACTCTCGACAGCCGCTCTCTCCGGCCTGAAGAGTGCGAGGGGAACTCCTGTCGCGAGTCAGTCCTGCGCTATCTGACTAAAATGCGCGGCAAGAGCGTCGCACCGCCCTGCCCGTGCCTGCGCGAAGTCTGCTGGTCCTGGCTCGGGGCCTTCCTCGGCATTCTCGCCGTATCCTTCCTGAGCCATAAGATGATGGACGGCACCGGTCCGCTCATGCTCGTGGGCTCCTTCGGAGCTTCGGCCGTGCTCATCTACGGGGCCGTGGAAAGCCCCCTGGCCCAACCGCGCAACCTGCTGGGCGGCCATGTGCTCTCGGCGCTCATCGGCGTGGCAGTGGCCAAGCTGCTGCCCGAAGCCGTGTGGATCGCCGCGCCGCTGGCCGTGGCCACGTCCATCGCGGCCATGCACGTCACGCGCACCCTGCACCCGCCCGGAGGGGCCACGGCGCTCATCGCGGTCATCGGCGGCGAGCCTGTGCGCGCCCTCGGCTTCATGTACGCCCTGGCGCCCGTGGGCCTGGGCGCGCTCATCATGCTCGCCGTGGCCCTGGCGGTGAACAACCTCTCGCCCAGGCGCTGCTATCCGGTATTCTGGCGCTAAGACCGGCCTTTCAACTGCTTACGGGAGAGGCGCCGCCCCTCTCCGTGCCGCAATCCGCCAGAAACCGCGGGCCTTTGACCCCTGTGCTTTACCGTGGGATGTTATAAGGCGCGGTTAATCGACACCGATCAGTGGCTTTAAAGACACGTCTCAAGCCTGCCTAATTTTATATTTTTGATCTGAGGGGCCTGACGGCCCCTTTTCCATTCATGCGTGCATCCGGTCCTCAGCTCTCCTCCAGGAACCCCGTGAACGTGTTGTGGTGTTCCTCTTCCTGGCCCAGGATGTCGCGGAACATGTCGGCCGTGACCTTGTCGTCCTCGCTCTCGGCCTTGGCGATGATCTTGCGGTACAGTTCGATTGCCCCCACTTCCTGGCCGGCGTTGATCTGCATCATCTGTTTGAGGTTCTCGCCGACCTTGATTTCCGTCGGCTGAGTCGTGGGCTTGCCGCCCAGGTACACCAGCCGCTCGGCGATTTCCTCGGCGTGCTTCATCTCCGCGATGGATATCTTCTTGATCTCGCCCCGGACCGCGAAGCCCTGGACGCCGGTCATGAGCACATGCTGCCACATGTACGAAATGGACACCGAAAGCTCGCGGGCAATCGCCTCGTTGAGCATGCCTTTCAATTCATCCGACACCTTGATGGGCACCGCCATTGCTTCCTCCTTCATCTTTCTGAGTTGCCGCCGCCGGGCCTGGATCCGCCGCCTTGTGCCATGGGCAGGAGGCTCAGGATGACGAAGAGACGAAGAGCGCGTTCTCCGCAGAGCCTCCTTTGGGGGCATGCTACCAGAAATCCCTCCGGATGCATCAAGCCAGAGGACGAATAATCTCTCAGTACATGGAATCCGGCGCAGGGGGCTGCTCGAAGTAGGTTCGATTTTGTGGGCGGATCGCCCGTGGGGATGGCTGGAAGCGGCGAATGAACAAAACTGGAGCGCTTCGCGAACGAACTGCGCGGGTCTAGGGCGTCGTCACGCCCTGTTGGGTGGGGCTGGGGAGGGCAAAGCCCTCCCCAATTCTCGTGCGAAATGCTTAGTCGGCTACGGCCTGTGCGTAGACGCGCAGGTAGTCGGCGGCCATCCGCTGGAGCGAGAAGCGTGCGCGGCCCGTCTCGAAGGCATTGATGCCCATGGTTCGCGTCTGTCGGGGGTGCGCAAGCAACGTCGCTGTCCGCTCGGCCAGGGCGAGCCAGTCGCCGCGCACCAGTGCGCCCGTCTCGCCGTCGCGGATCTGCTCCGGAATGCCGCCCACGGCGGTGGCGGCCACGCAGGTCCCGGCTGCCATGGCCTCCAGCACGATGAGCGGATGATTGTCCGCGCGCGAGGGATAGACAAGCACATCGGCCGCGGTGAGGAATAGCGTCATGCGCTCACGGTCCACGTAGGGCCACAGGAAAACGTCGCCTCGGCGCTCCTGCTTTTCCCCGCCCAGCATGCAGGCCACGGCTCGCGGTTCGCGGGTCTTGATGAGCTTGAACATGTCCATCCAGATGTCGCCGCCCTTCCAGGCCGCGGACGTGCCGCCGTGGGCCACGAACAGGGTCAGGCGCGCTTCGGCCGCCAAGCCCAGACGCCTCCGGGCTTCGACCTTGTCCGGCCGGGCTTCGGGCCACTCCACGCCATTGGGAACCACACGCAGGTCGAGCCAGGGGAAGCGTTGCGCCGCAAGATCCCGCAACCAGCGCGAGGGACTGACCGCCAGCGGCGACAGGCTGCGCAAGGCCTGCTCGATGTGCTCGCGGCGTTCCCGCACCTGCCCGTGGCTCCTGGGGCAAGGCTCCACGCAGCCGAAGGCGTAATGGGGGCAGTTCAAAATGTAGATGCACCCGCCCGTAAGGAGCGCGCAATCGTGCAGCGTGAGCACGGGCTTGGGCAGCGGCGGAATTTGGCCGGCCAGACCTTCCAGCAGCGCCGGCCAGTCGCGGGTGGCGTGCAGGTGCACAAGACCGCCGCTCCTGGCGGCATCCCGCAAGTCATCCAACCAGATCCTGGACTGCTGGCGTTGTCGGCCGGCTTCGGTCTCGGCCAGCTCGAAGGTATGCCCTACGCGCATGCCGGACCCGGCCTGCCAGCCGGCAAGCATGTCTGCCACGCGGGCCGCGCCGCCGCGCTGCTCCAGACAGGTGTGGTGCGTAACGGTCAAGGCGCTTGCGGTCATGCTCAGGCAGTCTCCGCGCGTTCGAGGAAGTCCTGTTTGAGAGTCCACAGGAGCAGGAACTCGGCGCGCTCCAGGCTCAGATCCGGCTTGGCCTCGCGCAGCCGCGTCAGCAGATCAAAGGCCTGCGCGGGCTTGCGGGCCAGGAAGATCAGCATGCGCAGGAGCCTGGGATCGACCCACTCCGCCACGCCTCCATAGATCAGCGGGAACTCCCGCTCGCGCAACACTGCCTCGCCGGCCTTGGTACAAACAAGCCGGACATCGGGCGAGAGCCGGGAGCTCGGATTAGCGGCAAATATTTCCGCATAGGGCGCATGCAGGGGGTGCGCGGCAGCCAGGTCTCCGCCGGGCTCAACATCCCACAAGGCGTCCCACAGGGCCACATGGCGCTGGATCACCGACTCCCAGGAATACTCGCGCTCCACGCGGCGCCGGCCCGCCGCGCCCATGTTCAGGCGAAGACCGGGATCGGCCGCCAGACGGCCCAGGGCCTCGGCCAGAGAGCGCACGTCCACGACAGTACCCTGACCGAGCAGCAGGTGGTACTGGTTATCGAAGAGCACCCGCGCCTGGGCGTCGAGCTCGCCGCTGCGGGCCATCCCGAGGGTGGGCGCGAGCAGTCCGGTTTCACCATGAACCACCAGGTCCCGGTAGCCGTCGTAGTCCGAGGCTACAATCGGCAGTCCCATGGCCGAGGCCTCCAGCATGGTCAGACCGAAGGTCTCCTGCGGGTTGTCCGAGGGTGAGCAGAACACGTCGGCCGCGCCGAACAGCTCGCGCTTTTGCTCGTCCGTGGGCCGCAGGACCACACGCATGTGCAGGCCGGCATTGGCGGCGATCTCCTGCAGGGTTGCGTGGAATGCATCGCCCTTGTCCGCCCAGCCTCCGAGCACCAGGCCCACCCGATCCCGTCCCAGGCCCATCGCGGCCAGACGCTGAAAAGCGCGCACCATGGGCAGCAGGTCCAACTTGGAATGATGCTGGATGCGTCCGAACACGAGCACCATGACCATGTCCGGGCCGAAGCCCAGGGTCTTACGCACCTCCGCCCGGCGCTCGCCGGGCAGCGGGGCCATGGCCGCAAGGTCAACGCCCAGAGGGATGCGCTCCACCTTCGGCTCGCGGAACCGCTCGGAATCCAGGCCGAGGCGCTGGCGCAGCTCGCGGAAATAGGCCAGCACGGCCTCTTGGCCCGAGCGCGACGTGGCTACGATACAGTCGCGCGCCGTTGTCCCGGGCCAGAGGTGCTGGAGCATGGCCGTCATGTGCTCGGAATAGCTCAAGGAGTGCGTAGGGCCCGTGACCGGGAAGATGCGCCCGGAATAGAGGTTGCGCAGCCGGGCCATATGCGGCTGGCTCACGATGCAATCCGAGAGGTGGAAGCAGTGATAGTCCGTGGCGTGGAGCATGCGAGGCAGGTCCAACCTGGAAAAAAAGCGCAATCCGCCTTTCCCGGCGAGGCCGGGAAAGCGCTGCTCCAGGAACTCGCGCAGGGCCTTTTCCTGACTTCCGCCAGCCAGGAAGAAATGATGCTCATCAAAAGCCCCGGCGGACAGCAGGGAGCATAGAAAGTGCTCGTTGGCCACCCGGCGGCCCAGAATCGCGCCGGGCTCATGATAGGGGTCCAAGGTGGCCCAGATACGTCGTGCGTGCATGAGCTTCCAAAGACATACAATGTGGGCGATGTCAAATACTGCACACGACGGAATTTTTTGCCCCCCTTTCCTGCCAGCTTCCCGACTAGCGCGGTTCTACTACATTGGATTTACCTCGCTTCCTGGCGGATTGACCTGGTTTTAACACGAGCCGGCGCCATGGCCCCATATTTGCTTTGATACCAGCGGAAAACTTGTCTTGATCTCCAGTGCATCCAGGAGGACGGAATGGATCTCGGTACGAGCGTGGAGCTCATGTGGGGCCTGGGATTGGCCGAATACGAAGCCACGCTTCTGCAGTCCCTTGCCGGCGATGAGTACCAGTTGCGCAACTGGCCGCTTTCGGCCCTGCCCAACCCGGCCGACATGCAGGGCGAGAGCCCGGCGTTGGCCTGGATTTCCGCCGACGCCTGGGACGGCCTGCCAGCCGAGCACAGAACCGCCCTGCAGGAATGGGATGCACCGTTGCGCATTCTCATCCTGGACGAAAAGGCCACGGACCTCTGCTATGAGGATGTGGCCGAGCAGGGCTTCCTGACCACCATACGCTGCCCCCTGCGACGCGAGGCTGTCCAGGACGTATTGTTCCGGGCCCGCGAAATCCGCACCATGTACACGGACGTCATCTCCATGACCAAGGAGATACTCCTGGAACGCGAGTTGCTGGCGCGCAAGACGGACCAGTTGCAGTTCCTCAACCGCATCCTGACCCGCGCCTCCGAAAGCCTGGACCCGCGGACCATCATGAACCGCGCCCGCGAGGACATGGACATGCTCTTCCCGGTGCAGGCCGTGCAGGCTCTGTTCTGGCGCGAAACCGCGGCCGGCCCCGAGGCTGAGCTATATCTTTCGCCCGGCCTTTCCGCCGAGAGCCGTCGCCATTGGTGCGCTTATCTCCTGGAGCAGGCCGCGCCCATCATCGGGCGCGAGGTCCGCAGCTACACCATTGTGCCGTTGGAGACCCGTTCCCAGGGCCAGGAAGGCGACATAGGCGGGCCGCAGCCCGCCGCGGTCGTAGCCATGCCCCTGCGCACGGGCCTGACGCCCTTCGGCCTGCTGGCCTTGTCCAGCAAGGAACCCGTATCCCTGGCCCGCGATCAGGTACAGACCATCACCGCCGCGGTGCAGCATTTGGCCCTGGCGCTCAAGAACGCCCTGCTATACCGCGAGGTCCAGACCATGGCCGACTTCGACGGCCTGACGCGCATCCACAACCGCCAAAGCTTTGATAGGCGATTGCGCGAGGAGCTGGCCCGCCACAAGCGCTACCAGCAGCCCATCTCACTGCTCATGCTCGACCTCGACCACTTCAAGCGCATCAACGATTCCTTCGGCCACGAGGCCGGGGACATGGTCCTGCGCGAACTTGGCCGCATCCTGAGCGAAAGCATGCGCGAGACGGACATTGCAGCGCGCTACGGCGGCGAGGAGTTCGTGGTCATCCTGCCGCACACGGACGAAAGCAATGCCCACACTTTGGCCCAGCGGCTGCGCGCGGCCATCTGCGGCAAGATATTTCATTTCCACGGCCAGACATTCCAGGTCACCGTTTCCATCGGCATCTCCTCCATCGACGCCGCAAGCGTGGACCTGGACACCAACCTTGTGCGCGAGGCGGACCAAGCCTTGTACCTGGCCAAACGCAACGGCCGGAACATGGTCTGCCGCCAGGCCGACGAAGACAGTCTGCAGGCGGCCGGAAACTAGCACCGCACGGGGGCCTGTTCCCTCCCATATCTCCCGACAGCAGCCATTTCGAGAGGCGGACCATGAGTCCGCCTCTCGAAAACTCGCCGTATCCTGCTGCCTTTTGTATTTCCCCCTCTTGACCCTCCATTCTGCAAGCGCTAAGCAGACCCCTCCAAGACGGCCTTGACCTCTTCCCCGTCTATCGCCCGCCGACCATGTGGCCCGCGGGAATCCTGAAGGAGGCCTTTCCTTGAACGAACTCATCTTTTTTCTCTTCGCCCTGGTGGACATGAGCATGGTTCTGGTGCTCATGCGCTTCTTCGGCCGCACCGGCCTGTTCGCCGCCATTGTCATGAGCATCATCCTGTGCAACATCCAGGTGCTCAAAACCGTTGAGCTGTTCGGGCTGACCACGACGCTCGGCAACATCCTGTACGCGAGCATATTCCTGGCCACGGACCTGCTGAGCGAGTTCCACGGCAAGCGCACGGCGCACAAGGCCGTGCTTCTGGGTTTCGCAGTGCTGGTCCTGTCCACGCTGTACATGCAGGTCAGCCTGATCTACACGCCCGCTCCGTCGGATTTCGTGCAGCCGCACCTGGAAGCCATCTTCGGCTTCATGCCGCGCGTGGCCGTAGCCAGCCTGACGGCCTACCTCATCTCGCAAATGCACGACGTATGGGCCTTCCACGCCATTCGCAGGCGCACCGGCGAGCGCCATCTGTGGCTGCGCAACAACGCTTCGACCATGGTAAGCCAGCTCCTGGACTCGGCCATCTTCTGCGCCATCGCTTTCATCGGCGTTTTTCCGTGGCCCGTATTCTGGCAGATACTACTGACCACCTACATTATGAAGCTCATGGTGGCGGCCCTGGACACGCCGTTCATGTACATCGCCCGGCGCATGCATCGAAACGGTTGCCGTGCGGACATACCGGCCGAGAGTGAACTGGCCTAAAGCAACCTGCGGCCGCCATTGCCAAATTCCCTGTGCTGACCTATCTTAAGCACACATTCGCCCCGCATGCGCCACGGTTGCCGGCTGTCGCGCATGCGGGAGCCGTTTCTCCAGGAGGTCCACCATGGAAAAGGTGGAGTTGCTCATTCTAGGAGCCGGTCCGGCTGGCTTGTCCGCAGCCATTTACGCGGCCAGGGCCGGCATAAAGGTACAGGTCATCGGTTGCGCGCCAAAGTACGCCGGTGATTATGACATCGACAACTACTTCGGCTTTCCCGAAACCATCTCGGGTCGCGAACTGCAGGAGCGAGGCATCAAGCAGGCTGCCCGCTTCGGCGCCGAGGCCAGTTGCGAGCAGGTGCTCGGCATCCACCAGGAGGAGGACGGCACCTTCAAGGTCAAGACCGAGCAGCGCGAGATCAAGGCCTGCGCCGTGATCCTGGCCACTGGCGTCTCGCGCGTGCGCCCGGGCATCAAAAACCTGGCCGAGTACGAAGGCAAGGGCGTATCCTACTGCGTGAGCTGCGACGGCTTTTTCTTCAAGGGCAAGAAGGTCGTGGTGCTCGGAGAATCGCTGTTCGCCGCCAATCAGGCTCTGGACCTCAAGCACTACACGCAGGACGTGACCATCTGCACCAACGGCAAGCAGACCAACATCGGCCCTGAACTCCAGCAAGCCCTGGAACTGGCCGGCATACCCATCGTCACGCAAAAGATTGTCCGCCTGGAGGGCCAGAACGGCCTGGAGCACCTGTCCTTGGAGGACGGCAAGACCCTGGAGGCTTACGGCCTCTTCGTGGCCCTGGGCGAAGCCGGTGCCGGCACCTTCGCCCTGACGCTGGGTCTGGAACGCAGAGGCGAGTTCATCGTTACGGACAACGAGCAGAAGACCAATATCCCTGGCGTGTTCGCTGCTGGTGACTGCACCGGCGGCTTCATGCAGATCAGTGTGGCGGTGGGTGAAGGCGCCAAGGCCGGCCATGCGGCCATCAACTTTATCCGTACGGTCTGCCGCAAGAAGCAGGAAGTAGACTGAAGATGGGCTTCGCCTGTCTTGACACAGCCGGACTTGAGCTGTAAATTAATCTGCTCGACATCAAACAGGGCCAATAGCTCAGTTGGCAGAGCCCCCGGCTCATAACCGGATTGTCGGAGGTTCAAATCCTCCTTGGCCCACCAATTCAAGGTACGTCATTGCTGGGCTCATACACGCACACGCGCATTTCTGAAGCTCTCTGTGAAGCTTATGATCAAGGTGCTCTCCGGGCCTGCACCCCCGGGGAGCACCTTTCACGTTGAGAGGTAGTCATGCTGGACGTACAAGAGATCATACGCCGCATAGAGGGCGTGGCGCCGCCCAGATACCAGGCCGACTGGGACCGTAGCGGAGTGCAGGTGGCCGGCCGGGCCACCGAGACCGACAGGCTGGCGGTCATGCTCGACCCCCGCCCCGACAGCGTGGCTAAAGCCCTGGATCGGGGCGCCCGCTTCATCCTCTGCCACCACCCCTTGAGTCTGTCCCCTCGTCTGCCCGACCGCCTGGACGATTACCACGAAACCCTGCGCCTGCTGCTCGCCTCCGACGCCTGGCTTTACGCCGCGCATACGTCACTGGACTGTCAGCCCTTGGGCCCCGCGGCCTGGCTTGCGCGCAGACTCTGGTTGGTCAACCTGCGGGTCCTCCAACCACTGGCCGATGTGACGGCCAGCGAGATGCGTTTTGACCTGGCCGAGCCCCTGACCGCAGAGCAGAAATCCGCGCTGCTCATGCTGAACGAAGTGGCTTCCATGCACGAGGAGCAAGGCCAGCTGAGGGTAATCTGCGAGTCCGACGCGCGGCGCAAGGTCGTCGATCTGCTGGCGCAGGCCACCGGCCGCAGCATCGGCTACTCGGCCCTGACCCTGGACGAGCCCAAGCGAGCCCTCGGTTTTGGCCTGCTGGGTGAGCTCAAGGACCCTTTGCCGGCCAAGCAATTCTTGAGGGACTTGGCGGGCTGCATGGGCCGGAATTTCTGGATCGCCGCAGGCCAGGAGCCGGAGACGATTTCCAAGGTCGCCTACTGCCCCGGCTCTGGCGGCTCCCTCGTCCGGCGCGCCTTCGAGCTTGGCGCCGACGTATACATCACCGGCGACGTAAAATATCATGAGGCTCTGGACGCGGCCGGGCTCGTCCTGGACGTGGGCCACTTCGGCCTCGAAGAAAAGATGATGCAGGCCTTCCACGACCGCCTCAGGGCCGATCTCGGCACGCAGGGAGTCGAAGCGGAATTTTTTCCAGGCCGTGAGCCCATGCGGCTCGTGAGCCACGGCCGCCCGGAATGACCCGGCGCAGCCAGCAACCTTTCTACGCGGCATTCCACAGGTCCCGCGGGCACGGCAGGGACGGTGAGCGCCCCGACGCCGGGACGCGCCGCGACAACGTTCATGCGCGGCCTTTGGGGCCGGGCTGCAAGGAGTAGCATATGTACCAGAAGCAGATCGAACAGCTCGTAATCCTCCAGCAGATCGATGCGGAGATCACGGATATCCGAAAGGACCTGGAGGGCGCGCCCAAGGAACTGCAGACCCTGGAGCAGCAATACAAGGATGTGCAGGAGCGCCGGGATCAGACCGCGGGCAAGATCGAAAACCTGCGATCCCAGCAGTCCCACCTGGGCCAGGATATCGAGGATGACTCTTCGCGCATCAAGAAGAGCAAGAACAAACTCATGATGGCCAGCAACACGCGCGAGTACCATGCCATGATGCGTGAGATGGACAACATGGAGAAGGTCAACCGCCTGCGCGAGGAAGAAAACGCCGCCCTGATGGATGAGCTCAAGCGCCAGCAGGAGCTGCTCACCTCCGAGGACGAGGAGCTGTCCACGCTGGGCACGCGGCTGGATGAAATGCGCAAGACCCTGGACAAGCGGATGGCCGAGGCGCAGAAGCTGCTGGACGGTCTCATGAAGCGCCGCAAGGCCGCCGGCGAGATCATCCCCAAGCCCATTCTCAGCCGCTACGAATTCATCCGCGCCCGGCTCAGGCACCCGGTTATCGTCTCCGTCGGCGAAGGCGTCTGCTCGGGCTGTCACATCCTCATACCGCCCCAGACCTTCAACGACCTGCAGAAGGGCAAGCAGATCCACAGCTGCCCCAACTGCCAGCGGCTCATCTTCTGGAGCGAGCACCTGCCCTCCACCGCGACCGAGCGCGAGGAAGCCTAAAAGCCACACGGCCCTCCGCCTTGCTAAGCTCTGCGGAGGGCCTTATTTTCTTTTCAGGACATGGATGGAAGACCACTTCCGTCCATGTCCTTGGAGTCGGACAGGCTGTCGCCGCGGACCGCAAGGCCCGGGGAGGAAAGTCCGGGCTCCGCAGGGCAGGACGCTGGATAACGTCCAGCGGAAGCGATTCCGGGAAAGTGCCACAGAAAACAAACCGCCCGCCGCAAGGCGGGTAAGGGTGAAACGGTGGGGTAAGAGCCCACCAGCGGTCGCGGTGACGCGGCCGGCTAGGCAAACCCCGTCCGGAGCAAGGCCAAATAGGGAGGCGCATACGGTCGGCCCGGCCGTTGCCTCCGGGTAGGCTGCTTGAGGCCTGGAGCAATCCAGGCCCTAGAGGAATGACGGCTGCCCCGCAAGGGGAACAGAACCCGGCTTATCGTCCGACTCCATGCTTTAAAAGCGGCCCGGAGACACTCCTGGGCCGCTTTTTCATGCGACGTGTCCCTCCCCTGTGCGAAGGTCAAGACTTACGGACGAATACTGACAGGGCCGGAGCTTGCGCACCGGCCCTGTTCCTCCTCCATTGCGCCGATGCGGCACACCCTCCGATATTCTTGCGCTATAAGCCCCCAACCCCGGCTGCTTGCTCGCTATCCAGTTGGCTGGGCAGCAGCAGCCGCGACAGGGCGTCCCTGGGCAGCTGAGACAACTCGTAGGCGCCCATGTCCGGGGCCGAACCCATCATACGCCGCTTGCCGGTGTAATCCGTCTCCGGCAGATCCGGGATATTCGCGGTGCCAGCATCCACGCACGGAGAAGTGGGCTGCAACTTGAAGTTGTAGTTCTCCAGGTCGACAAACAGCGGGTCGGCGTCGATGTTGCCTTCACCGGCATAGCCGCCAGATACCAGGGAGTAGGTCACTGACACATCCGGGCTGCCAACGAAAATGGGATCATCTCCTGTATTCCTGAGGATCGAGTTGACGATACGGCTTCCACTGGCCTGCAGGCTTCCTGAGCCACTGCGCGGGGCCCGTGTCGCGATTGTGCAGTTCACCAGGGAAGAAGCGTTGAGATATGCCACGCTGGGTTGGGCCTCGCTTTCGTTGTCATGTATCACGCAGTTGTACAGCTTTGCATTGTCCGCGATGATCGTGCTTGCCCCATGGTCGATATTGCCGAACATTCTGCAGCGGTTGACTGTCGTTCCTTCGAATTGTCCCGCTGCTCCCGCGAGCGCATAATTGGCGGAAAAATGCGAATCCTGAACGACGTGATCACCCTGGATGCTTATCCCCCCGCCTTGACCACGCCCCGAGGTATTTCGGAGGAATTGGCAGCGCTCCACAAGGAGATTCCCGCCCTCGGCGTAAATCCCTCCTCCGTCATGCGATGCGCTACAATTCAGGATCGTTGTCTTGGATATCTTTCCGGCGCAGTTTCCAAGATACATGCCGCCGCTGGTACCTGTGGGGATGTCGGCTGCAAAGCTATCCTCGATGCGGATGTCGCAAATATCCAACTGGCAGTTGTCGGCTCTCATTGCACCATGGGAATTTCCAGTGATCCTTCGCAAGGTGCAGTTGCGCATGGTCAACTTGGCGTTTTCAGCCGTGATGCCCGCGCCGGGCAAATACTTGTTCGGATCATGACCGCCGCCGGAGTTGACGTAGGAATTGCACTCGAAGAAATCGATGCCGTCCAGAAGAGTATCCGCGGAGATCGCCATGCAGGCGGTGCTGTCGCCGCCGTCGATGGTCGAACGCAAATCTCCCACGCGTGCGTCCGGGGATTGTTCCACCCCCAGAAAGCCGCCATAGATGTTCAGTCGTTTGGTTATCTTGATGGATTTATCAATAAGATACTCACCCTCGATAACCCAGATGCTGTCTCCGTCCGTGGCCGCTGCCACGGCTTCCGCAATGGTCGTGAACGGATCGCTCCAGGCCTTGCCGCTACCTGAGCCCTGGCCGGGCTTCACATACCAGACCCAGGCCTGCGCCTGCCCTGCCGCGATTCCGAGCAATGCCGCGAGCAGGGTCGCCACGATCCCCAACCTGAAGACGCGTAAAAAGATTCTTTCCATGACGCATCCTTCCTGCTGAAGCTACCCCCCGCTTTCCAAACACCCTCTTACGGATAACTACTAAGAACATGGGGCATGCAGGATGCACAATGATCAATGTGAACAGTGACAATATACCCACCACCGCATCAACCGCTACTCCGGCTTCCATCTTTACCTCCCGCAAAAACCCCTGTATCCCTTGGCCCGAATCAAAACCCTCTCTTCCCGCGCAACGGAACCAAGTTTTGGAAGGGGTGGAGGCACGCATGATTTTGTCTTCCCACAAGTGGGGCCACACCTGGGCCGTGCTGCTGGCCGCCGGCTCGGGCACGCGGCTGGCTAATGCCTGTGCAGGTCGGCGCAAGCAGTTCCTGGAATTCCAGGGGCTGCCGCTCTTCTGGCATTCGGCCCTGACTTTCGCGCGCGTGGTCGCCATCAAGGGCTTGGTATTCGTCTTCCCGCCCGAGGAGATTGAAGCCTGCGCCGCGCAAGTCCGCGCGCTGGACGCCGCCAACTCCCTGGGCCTGCCCTGGCTGGCCGTGGCCGGGGGCGCGCGGCGTCAGGATTCGGTGCGCAACGGATTGGCCGCCCTGCCCCACGACTGCGGCCGCGTGCTCGTGCACGACTCCGCTCGGCCCTTCATGAGCGCGTCGCTCGTGCAGCGCATCTGCGTCGCACTGGAAGCTGGCGCGCAGTCCGTCATCCCGGCCTTGGCCGTGACCGACACCATCAAGCGCGTGAGCGGCGGGCTGGACGGCGGCCGCGTAGCCGAAACCCTGCTCCGCGAGGAACTGGCGGCCGTGCAGACTCCCCAGGGCTTTGATTTGGCCCTGCTGCGCCAGGCGCACGAACGCGCCGAAACCGAAGACTGGCAGGTCACGGACGACGCCTCGCTCATGGAGCTCGCCGGCGGCGAGGTGCGCGTGGTGCCGGGCGAGGCCTGCAACGTGAAGATCACCAACCCAGAGGATCTGCGGCTCCTGGAGGAACAGGCCATGCCCGAAGTGAGCGTGACCGGCTTCGGCTACGACGTGCACCGCTACGCCCAGGCGACCGAGAACCCCAAACAGCCCGCCCGGCCCATGGTCCTGGGCACGGTGCCGATCCCCGGCGCGCCCGAGGTGCTGGCCCACTCGGACGGCGACGTGCTCCTGCACGCCCTGACCGACGCCGTGCTCGGCTGCCTGGGCAAGGGCGACATCGGCACGCACTTCCCGGACACGGACAAGGCCTGGGACAATGCGGCCAGTTCCCTGCTCCTGTCGGAGGTGCTCCTGCTGGCCCGGCGCGAAGGGCTGCGCTTGATGCATGTCGACCTGACGGTCATCGCACAGGTTCCGAAGTTGGCCCCGCATCGTGAGGATATCCGCAAGAGCGTGGCCAACCTGCTGGGGCTGTCGGCCGCCATGGTCAACGTCAAGGCCACCACAGAGGAAGGCCTGGGATTCACGGGCCGCAAGGAAGGCATCAAGGCCGTGGCCCTGGTCACGGGCCTGCGCCGGCTTCCATAGCCGTCGTACGCAATTTGGGAGAAGATTCAGTCTTTCCGGTCTCTTACTCGTCCGGGCTTCCGGCCAAATAAGGGCGACCCGCGCATCCCCTCGCGCCACAGCTTTCACGCCGTGGCGTAATCTCTTCGCCTGGAAAGTCGCCTGGAACCCGAGCCGATTCGTCCTTAAAGCGACCTGCATTTGAATTGGAAGAAGCGCTGCCCTCTCCCGACCCCACTCCCGCCAGAGCCATTCCGCTATTCCGGATAAAGCCCGGATAAAGTGCGCCCCTGGACCCGCGCAGTGTATTGGCGAAGTGCCACAGCGTGCTTCGTTCCGGCATTCGCCAATAGATGGCTGCCCTTTATCCCCCGCCGCGCAAATTATCTCCCCCCACGGCCGCACCATGCTCAGACCTGTGCCACACCGCCTCGACGTGACATAAAAATATGTCCATGCTATGCATATAAGGTATTCACTCTCTTCACCTTCTCATCGCGAGGTGCGTTTATGCCCAAAAACGATCACGGTCGTTGGAACCCTTATTTAGCCGGTGCGCTTGCCGGTCTGCTTATCGTGGCCTCCGTCTGGATTGCGGGCAAATACGTGGGTGCATCGACCACCTTCGTGCGCGGCGCGGGCATGATCGAGCAGCTCTTCAATCCCGAGCATGTCCAAGCCCTGGAGTATTTCGCCAAGGAGAAGCCCATCATTGAATGGCAGTGGATGTTCGTGGTGGGCATCTTCGCGGGCTCGCTCATTTCAGCGCTCACATCCGGGTCGTTCCGGCTGCAGGCCGTGCCCGACTCCTGGCGGGAGCGCTTTGGGCCGTCGATCGGCAAGCGCGGACTGACAGCCTTTTTCGGCGGCGTCGTGGCCATGTACGGCGCACGGCTGGCCGGCGGCTGACCCAGCGGCCATGGGCTGAGCGGTTCGCTCCAGCTTGCGCTGTCCGGCCTCGTCGCGCTGGTCTGCTTCTTCATCGGCGGCATGATCACCGCCCGCCTGATCTACGGCTCCAACCACTGGGGTCTGCCAAGGAGGTCCAGATGAGCACGCTCCTGGCCGGCCTGATTACGGGCATCCTGTTCGGCTTCCTGCTCCAGCGCGCCCGCGTGGTGCGCTACGATGCGCAACTCGGCGCCCTGCGCCTGCGCGACATGACAATCATCAAGTTCATGCTCACAAGCGTCCTGGTGGCTTCCGTGGGCATATACCTCCTGCACGGCCTAGGCTTGGTCGCTCTAAGCATCAAGCCCATGGTCGTCGGCTCCATCGTCATCGGCGGCCTTCTGTTCGGCGTCGGCTGGGGACTCCTGGGCTACTGTCCGGGCACGTCCCTTGGCGCGCTCGGCGAAGGCCGTCTCGACGCCTCTTTCGGCATTCTCGGCATGCTCGCCGGAGCGGCCCTGTTCGCCGAGACATATCCGACGCTCAAGTCCACGGTCATGACCTGGGGCAACTTCGGCAAAATCACCCTGCCCGGAGTGCTCGGCGTAAGCCCTTGGCTCGTCATCGCCGCATTCACGATCGGCGCAATCCTGCTCTTCCGCTGGTTTGAGCGACGAAGCCTGTAAATTCTGTTATCAGTGACGGGATGGCCTCCTTCGAGGATGTTGGCTAACGCTTCATCCATATTTTTGTAGGAAAGACGACGGGGCCATCCCATCACTGTTATGACCGAAGGCTGGAGACGGCCAACGCCATGCAACAAAACATCACGGGCATTGCCTGGCACACGCTGAGCGCCGACGAGGCGCTGAAAAGATTGGAAAGCTCGCCCCAGGGCCTCACCCCGAACGAAGCCGCGCGGCGGCTCGTACGCTTCGGCCCCAACGACCTTGGCGAAGAGGAAGGCCTCGACCGCCTCAAACTGCTGCTCGATCAGGTCAAGAGCCCGCTCATCTATATCCTGCTGGCCGCGGCCGGCGTCACGTCGGTTCTGGACCACGTCAAGGATGCCCTGGTCATCCTGGCGGTCATTCTCGTCAATACGGCTTTGGGCTACTGGCAGGAGCTGCGCGCCGAGAAGTCCATCCGCGCCCTGCGCGGCATGGTCAAAGCCAGGGCCTGGGTGCTGCGCGACGGCAAGGAACAAGAAGTCGAGAATGCGTTGCTGGTTCCCGGCGACATCGTGCTGCTCGTCTCGGGCGACCGCGTGCCGGCGGACCTGCGTCTGCTCTCGGCCAAGGAGCTGAAGATCGAGGAGGCCGCGCTCACGGGCGAATCCGTGCCCGCGGACAAGGCCACGGCGACGCTCGACGCAATCGACCTGCCGGCCGGCGACCGCGCCAACTTGGCCTTCATGTCCACGGTGGTGGTCGCGGGCCGGGGACGAGGCGTGGTCACGGCCACCGGCCGGGCCACGCTGGTGGGCCAGATCGCCGAGGACGTGCGCACGGTCTCCCTGGTCAAAACGCCGCTGCAGGACAAGTTCGATCGTTTCGCCAAGCGGTTGGGCCTGGCCGTGCTGGGCATGAGTCTGCTCGTGTTCGCCTTAGGCCTGCTGGGCCTTGCACCGGGCGTGACGGGCATGGACCTGTTCATGACCGCTGTGGCCATGGCCGTGGCCATCATCCCCGAAGGCCTGCCCGTGGTGGTGACCATCACCATGGCCATCGGCGTCTCGCGCATGGCCAAGCGCAACGCGGTCATCCGCAAGCTGCACGCCGTGGAGACCCTTGGCTCCACCACGGTCATCTGCACGGACAAGACCGGCACGCTCACGCGCAACGAGATGACCGTACGCGCCTTGTACTCCATGGGCCGCTATTTCGACGTCAGAGGCAGCGGCTACGAGTTGCACGGAAGCATCACCGACAGGCAAAGCGGCGAGCCGGCACGCCTGCCGTCCGGATCGGATCTGGAAATGGCCCTGCGCATCGGCCTCCTGTGCACCGAGTCGAGTATCGAATGGGTGGACGGCATGGCCGCCATAAAGGGCGACCCGACCGAAGCCGCGCTCATCGTGGCGGCCATGAAGGCGAATATGGATCCGGAGCGGGAGCGCGCGCTCTGGCCCACGCGGGCCGTCATTCCGTTCGAGTCGCACCGGGGCTTCATGGCCACGCTGCATGAGCGCAACGGCCATTATTACGTGTTCCTCAAGGGCGGGCCGGAAAAGCTCCTGGATATCTGCGCCTTGCAGCGTTCGCAAGTGGAATGCGGCCACGAGGAGGTTCTGGCAGCTGCCGAGGAGCTGGCCCGCGAGGGTCTGCGAGTGCTGTCCCTGGGCTGGAAGGAGCTGCCCCATGGCATGTCCTTCGAGGAGCTGACCGAAGAGTTGGCCCAGGGCGTGATCTTCGCCGGCCTTGCGGCCATCATCGACCCTCCGCGCGAGGAAGCGGCCGAAGCCGTGGCCGGCTGCGCCAGGGCCGGCATCCGCACTGCCATGATCACCGGCGACCACGTCGTGACGGCCAAGGCCATCGCGGCCCAGATCGGCATCGGCGGCCCGGAGCCCAAGACGCTGACCGGGCGTGAGATCGAAGTGCTGGATGACGCGCAGCTCAGGGAACGCGTGGCCGATGTATCTGTCTTCGCCCGCGTCTCCCCGCGCCACAAGCTGCGCATCGCCCAGGCCCTCATGGCTAGCGGCGAGGTAGTGGCCATGACCGGCGACGGAGTGAACGACGCGCCAGCGCTCAAGGCCGCGCACATCGGCGTGAGCATGGGCCGGACCGGCACCGAGGTCGCCAAGGAGGCCGCGGACATGGTCCTGGCCGACGACAACTTCGCCTCCATCTTCCACGCCGTGGAGGAAGGCCGCATCGTCTTCGAGAACATCCGCAAGGTCACCCTATACCTGCTGGCCGGCGGCGCGGGCATTCTGCTGGCCATCCTGAGCACGCTGCTGCTCGGCTTTCCCCTGCCCCTCAACCCCACGCAGATTATCTGGCTCAACTTCGTAACCGGCGCCCTGCAGGACGTGGCCCTGGCCTTCGAGGAAGGCGAGCCGGGCATCCTGGACCAGCCGCCGCGTAATCCCAAGGCTGGCATCCTCTCGGGCACGCTCCTGCGGCGCATCCTGCTGATAGGCGCGGTCGAGGCCCTGGGCGTGTTGTACGTCTTCAACACGGCCATGGCTGCCGGACGCAGTCTGCAGGAGGCCCGCACCCTGGCCCTGACCACGCTGGTCTGCTGCGAAATCTTCCAGGTTTTCAACTGCCGCTCCCTGCGCCGCTCCGTGTTTCGTATGAACCATCTGCACAATCCCCTGCTCTTCGCGGCCATCGGCCTGGCCGTGCTGGCCCAGCTCATGGTGCTCTACGTGCCGCAGCTCGAATGGCTGGTGCGCACCGTGCCGTTATCGGGCTTTGATCTGCTCATGTGCCTGGCCGTGGCTTCCTCGGTGCTGGTGGTTAGCGAGGTGGACAAGCTGGCCATGCGTCGATTCGGACGCCGGCCAAGCCGCATGCCCTGACCGCCGCCAGACCCGGTTGTCGTCTCACCCAGACCTCCGCCACGCACGGCCCGGCGGCCAGCGTCCTTGAGCGCATTGACCTCGCCGGGAATTTGGGGTTTATGGGGAGTTTCGGCCGCACAACACCCCCACGCCGCAGGCTCGCCGCCCACGTCCCGAGCGGACCGGCAACACGATCATGGCGGCGGCCCAAGCAGACCACGCAAGCGGAGAATGCATGCAGCTCTACAATACCCTGCGCAGAAAAAAGGAACCCTTCGAGCCCCGCGTCCCGGGCAAGGTCAGCATGTACGTATGTGGCATCACGGCCTACGACTTGTGCCACATCGGCCATGCCCGCTCGGCGGTGGTCTTCGACATCCTGGTGCGCTACCTGCGCAGCACCGGCCTTGAGGTGACCTTCATCCGCAACTTCACGGACGTTGACGACAAGATCATCAACCGGGCCAATGAGCGCGGCGTGTCGTCCCAGGAGATCGCCGAGAAGTATATCAAGACCTTCCACGAGGACATGGACAAGCTGAACGTGCTGCGGGCCGACATCGAGCCCAAGTGCACCGAGCATATCCCCGAGATGCTCACGTTGACCGGGGAACTCATCGCCAAGGACAGGGCCTACAAGACCCTCTCCGGCGACGTGTACTTCCGCGTGCGGGCCTTCGAGCCCTACGGCAAGCTCTCGGGCCGGGACATCGACGACCTGCGTGCCGGCGCGCGCATCACGCCCGGCGAGGCCAAGGAAGACCCCCTGGACTTCGCCCTGTGGAAATCCGCCAAGCCCAACGAGCCCTTCTGGGAAAGCCCCTGGGGTAAGGGCCGGCCCGGCTGGCACCTGGAATGCTCGGCCATGGCCGCCAAGTACGTCGATCTGCCCCTGGACATCCACGGCGGCGGCCAGGACCTGATTTTCCCGCACCACGAGAACGAAATCGCCCAGACCGAGGCCGCCACTGACGGCGAGCTGGCCCGCTTCTGGGTGCACAACGGCTTCGTGCAAATAAACCAGGAGAAGATGTCCAAGTCCTTGGGCAACTTCTTCACCATCAGCGACATCCTGGACAAGTTCATGCCCGAGGTGCTGCGCTTCTTCCTGCTGGGCCAGCACTATCGCAGCCCGCTGGACTTCTCCTTCGAGAGCCTGGAAGAGGCCGAAAAGGGGCTGCGGCGCATCTATGCGGCCATGGGCCAAATGCGCGAGGCTCTGCAAAAGGACAAGTGGAGCAAGGCCGCCTTGCCCACTGAAATCATCGACGAGCTGTCGACCGCGGAGAAGGCCTGGGACGAAGCCATGACCGACGACCTGAACACGGCCGCGGCCTTGGGCCATGTGTTCACAGCCGTGCGCCTGGCCGGCCGGGTCATGGACGACAAAGCCATGCGCAAGAGCGAAGGCGCGCGCGACTTCTGGCAGCGCGTGCTGGACGATCTGGCGCGCTGGTCGCAAGTCTTCGGCGTCTTCTACAGCCAGCCGCAGGAATTCGTGGACGAGCTGCGCGCCTGCCGCGCCCGGCGCAAGGGCATCGATACGGCCAAGGTCGTGGCCCTGCTGACCCAGCGCCAGGAAGCCCGTGCAGGCAAGGACTTTGCCCGCTCCGACGCCATTCGCGACGAGCTTGCGGCCATGGGCGCGGAGGTCAAGGACACGCCCCAAGGCCAGACCTGGGATGTAAGCTGATTCCGGCGGCTTCGTCGCAGCCTGGTCCCTGGTAGCAGCGGGTTGCAGCAGCCTGCTTGCGCCCGATCGGCAAACGAGCCGCGCGGGCTGTTTAGCGAATGATTATTTGATCCGCATGCAGCCGCGAACAGGAACACTCTCCTGCTCGCGGCTGTTTTTTTCTCCGCAGGTCATCACGACCTGATCTCATGACTTGATCTCGCTCCCTCGGCGCTTCCGATCTGGCGGTCTTCCCTTCATGCAAATCGACCCGACCTTGAAGCCACTCGCTTCAGCTTCGCCGCGCGCATCTTGCGGATGACACCCCCTGGGGCTGGCATCAGCTTTCCGGAGCCGTTGCATAAAAATTGAGCAGAGCGTTGCCTTCCAAGACCCCACTCACCAGGGCCTTTCCGGATTGGTGGGACGACCTGGACCCGCATACTCCATTGGCGACTTGCTCTTGAAACAGGTTCGCCATCCTTGTCCGGCCTGCCGACCTTATAGCAATTCAAGAAGGAACTCAGTCTTTTCAGTGCGATGCCACACCTGATGGAGCTATGATCAGGCAAGGATCTTCCCATTTTTTATGCAAATGGCTCTAGCCACTACCAATTTGAAGCTATTAATCAATTCTCAGGATAAATCCGGCTCTTAGGCTAACCAGAAGCTTTTTATCCGTCCTCATCTCGAATACATGTTGACAATAGAGCCATATTATTTCTGTATTGTATCATGACTAATAAGCGCACATGTCAGACTAATTACTACGGAGCTACGCGAAAAAATTCTACAAAATGAGTATAATATTAATTATTACAAGCCTTACTTGGCTCTAAATTTATTCATTTTGCAAGTACTTAATTTTGTAAGCACTTAAAGAATTAAACTTTGGATTGCTACTGGAGAAACAGACAATGATAAACATTAAAGAAAACACCCCAAGCAAAGCTACATCTACGGATAATCAGATCATTCCAGTTGTCGAAGAGAAACTCCACGTGGAAAAACATACGCTGGATACCGGCACAACTCGAGTCAAGAAGATCGTACATGAGCGGGAAGAAGTCATCAGCGAGCCGCTCCTTCGCCAGGAGGCGCAGATATCCAGGGTGCCGATCAACCGTTACGTGGATCAGGCCCCTGCCATGCGGCAGGAAAAAGATACGCTCATCATGCCTGTCGTGGAGGAGGTCCTGGTGGTGGAAAAGCGCCTATTGCTCAAGGAAGAGCTTCACATCACACGCAAATCCAAGACCGTCAGGGAGCCGCAACGCGTCGTGTTGCGTAGCGAGGAGGCCGTTGTGGAGCATGTGGATGCGCAGGCTCCACGTGAGCCGAAGAAGCGTTGAATGCGGGAGGCGTGCGGCACAGGTCAGCCTGCGCTCCGTACCGCTTCATCAATAAGTAGGACTCAAGGAGGCACATTATGGCAAAGACAGTTGCCGGATTCATGGACACTCCCATGTCGGCTCAGGATGTCGTGCAGGACTTGGTGACCAGCGGATTCAGCCGCGATGACATCAGCCTGCTGATGATCGACAAGACAGCCGGCCACGGGGGGTACTCCTGGAAGACTGCCGATAAATCCAGAGGAGGAGACGCCAGAAATGCCCGTGATGACCTGACGAGCATGGGCATACCTGAAGACCATGCCCACTATTACCTGGAAGGCGTACGGCGCGGTGGAGTGCTCATTACCGTGAGCACCGATGACGATTCGGCCGACCGTGCCGCGGACATCATGCACCGCAAGGGTGCCATCGACATCGACAGGCGGTCCGAACAATGGAAGGCGACGGGCTGGAAGCGCTTCGACGAACGAGCCGCGCCCTACACGACAGAGGAGATCGCCAGGGAGCGCGAGACGATCCTCCCGGTGACAGAGGAGGAAATACACGTCGGCAAGCGCGAAGTGGAGAGGGGCACTGTGCGCGCTTACACCAGGGTGGTCGAGCAGCCGGTCGAGGAACGGGTCACCTTGCGCGAGGAGCATGCCACGGTCGAACGGCGCCCTGTGGATCGTCCCCTGACCGATGCCGATCGGGAGAGCGCCTTCCGCGAGCAGACCATCGAAGTGCGCGAGACATCGGAAGAGCCCGTGGTCTCGAAGGAAGCCCGCGTAACGGAAGAGGTGCACATAGGCAAGGAAGCCACGGAGCGCACCGAGACGGTGCGCGAGAAAGCCCGCAAGACGAAAGTCGAGGTGGAGCAAGGCACGCGCGGCCGTGGTCGGCGGCCCGGAGCGTAAGCAAACCAGGCTCAAAGCCGCAAGCTGCGCAAAGGAGATACCATGGCGAAGCTGCACACAGGCAATGAACGAGAAGACGTGGAAAGGAAGGCCGCTGGCCCCGGCAGAACCGTGGGCGTGTATGACGCCAAGGACAAGAAGGGTCGCTCCAAGGCCATGATGATCATCCTGGTTCTTGCGCTGATCATCATCGCCCTGATCGTCATCAGCAGGCTCGTTTAGAGCATTTTGCTTTTGAAAATGCTCTGCAAGCCATGCGTCGGCATGGCTTGCCGCCGCGTAGGCGTAGGCGCAATTCACTTGCGCCGTCAACACCGGAGCGGCGTCTTAAATGCGATCTGCTCTAGATCGCCTCGTTCCTCTCATGGGGAGAGCGTGCCGCCAGAGCGGCGCGCTCTCCCAAATTTCAGGCCAACTTTTGGCTCAACGTGTCAGGGCCTACTCGCTATCAAGATCCCCCGAGCCTGCTCCACCGGGACTAGCGCCGACGCCGGGCGCTCCACCATGACCGCCGCTCATCATGGGACAGCCGCCGCTCATTCCGCCGCCCATGCCCATGCCGCCTCCCATTCCACCGCCTCCCATGCCCATGCCCATGCCACCGCCCATGCCCCAAACCGGAACACCGAGCTTCATGAGCTGCTGACGCATTTCGACCTCCGCCATCACCTTACGCTCGGTAAGTCCGGCGATATCCCGCGCCAGGGTCTTGATCCTGTTCTGGTCCGGGCTGTCGGCCACACTCAGGGCTTTCAGCTCCATGTGCTTGGCCTTGATCTGCTGGCTCAGCATCCAGATGTTCTTGCCCTGGCTGGCGTAGATCTTCTGCGCGGCCTGAGTCTGCTCGGGCGTGAGCCCGAAGGGCTTTGCAGTTGCGCCCGTGCGGGTTCCGCCATGGGCCGAGTGGTCCTGGGCCGGCGCGGCCGCGTGCAGCGGGGCGGAAAGGATGAACACGCCGAGGATAGTCGAAAGGGCTAATCGGGTCAGACGCATTGGTTTCTCCTTGCTTGAGGTGTCGTGAATTCTGGCGCGGGGCCTGCCCGTCCAGACTCTCATAAGTCGTACACCATACCGCCCCTGGCGCGGGACGCAAGCTTCGAGCGCAATAGCCGTCCAGATCGCGACCGGTCGCCACCGGTATCAGGATCAGCAGTTATCGGATAAATAGCTTCCCGGCATAGACAAAGGCATTAATTACGCTTAAGTATCCGTAAGGGTGTCTCAGAATCTGTAGTGACGACGTTGGGCCTGCACCCGCGCAAGCTTAGTGGAAACCGGAATCTTCCATTCTTCGGATGGACCGCATCAGGATCGTCACTTTGAATCTCTATAAATGCATCGATGATCGCGTGTAGCTTGCTCTTCCGCAACACCTGTTCACGCCAACCACGGAGTTTCGCAATGAAGAGAGTCATCGTGCTGGTCGCGCTCATGCTGGCGACCTTGACTTCGGCGGCCCAGGCCGAAACGCTCAAGCTCCTGACCTGGAAGGGCTACGCCCCCGAGGAGCTGGTGGCCAAGTTCGAGAAGGAAACCGGCATCAAGGTCGAGGTGACCTACTCCAACAACGAAGAGATGATCGCCAAGCTGCGCGCCACCCGCGGCGCGGGCTTCGACCTGGCTCAGCCCAGTCAGGATCGCATCTCCTCGGTGCAGGAGGAGTTCAAGATCTACCAGCCCCTGGACTACTCCAAGATCGATGCAGGCCAAGTCATTCCCTCCATGCTGACGGCCGTGAAGAAGAACACCCAGGTGGCCGGCAAGTCCTACGCCGCGCCCTTCTGCTGGGGCACCTCGGGCCTGGTGGTCAACAAGGCCAAGGCCCCCGGCGCGGACAGCTACAAGGCCTTGCTCGATCCCAAGTACAAGGGGCGCGTGAGCTACCGCCTCAAGCGTCCCACGCTCATCGCCATGGGCTTCGCCCTGGGCTACGACCCCTTCTCGCTGTATGGCGACCCGGCCGCCTACAAGGCCATGCTGGACAAGATCGAAGCGACCCTCATCGCGGCCAAGCCCAATGTGCAGAACTACTGGGCCAACGGCGACGCTCTGCTGGAGTCCGTGCGCTCGGGCGAGGTTTTCGTTGCCGAAGCCTGGGACAATGGCGGCTGGAAACTGCATGAGGAGAACAAGGACATCGACTTCGTGGCTCCCATCGAGGGTGCGCTGGGCTGGATCGACACCTTCACCATTCCGGCCAAGGCCGAGAACGCCGCGGCCGCCTACAAATGGATCAACTTCATGCTGCGCCCAGAAAACGCCGGTTACTTTACCACGCAGGAGAAGACGCCCACGGCTTCCGCGGGTGCGGGCAAGTTCGTGGCTCCCGAGGTGCAGGCCTACTTCGATCGCTGCTTCCCGCAGGCGGCCATCGACAACATCAAGTGGTATCCGCCCGTGCCGGCCAAGCTCGAGGCCATGGAAGGCAAGGTTCTTGATAAGATCAAGGCCGCCAAGTAGCGCCTCGGCGCGTTCGTGAATTAATCCCTGCACGGGGCGGCGTCCGCGCCGCTCCGTGCCTGCAAGCAGAAATCCGACGGGAAGCCATGAGCAATGACCTCTCCGTGCTCAACCTGAGCAAACGGTTCGGCACGTTCACAGCCGTGGACAACATCAGCTTCGATGTGCCCACGGGATTTTTTTTCTCTATCCTCGGCCCCTCGGGCTGCGGCAAGACCACACTCCTGCGCATGCTGGCCGGCTTCGATGAGCCGAGCGAGGGAACCATCGCCATCCGCGGCCAGGACATGCGCGGGGTGCCGCCAAACCGGCGGCCCGTGAACCTCGTCTTCCAGCATCTGGCCCTATTCCCCATGATGGACGTGGCCGAGAACATCGCCTTCGGCCTCAAGCGCCGGGGCGTGAACGGCTCCGACATCAGGCGCCGCACCGAGGCCATGCTGGAGCGCGTAGGCCTGCCAGGCTTCGGGACCAAAAAGATCAACCAGCTTTCGGGCGGCCAGAAGCAGCGCGTGGCCATCGCCCGCTGCCTGGTGCTGGAACCCTTGGTGCTGCTGCTTGACGAGCCGTTGGGCGCACTGGACCTCAAGCTGCGCGAACAGATGAAGGTGGAGCTCAAGAAGCTGCAAGCCAAGGTGGGCACGACGTTCATCTACATCACCCACGACCAGTCAGAAGCTCTGGTCATGTCCGACCGCGTGGCGGTCATGAACCAGGGACACTTCGAGCAGGTGGGCACGCCCCAGGAACTGTACGGCGATCCTCGCACGCCCTTCGTGGCCCAGTTCGTGGGCGAGAACAACCTGTGGGCGGGCCAGGTGGTCGAAAGCCGGACCGACGGAGTCAGCGTGCGCACGGACGAAGGGCTTGTCTTCCGTGCCCGTTTGCTGGGCGATTGTCCGGCTGACACGCGCGTGCAGCTTTTTCTGCGGCCCGAGGCCATGCTCATCGAGCCGCGCGAAACGAGCGGCCTGAACCTGTTCAAGGTCACGGTCAAAGCCGTTCTCTTCGATGGGGCCAACAGCCGCCTGCTCACGGCCACGCCCAGGAATCACGAATTGCTGGTGTGCCTGCCGCAGAACCGCAGGTTCGATCACATAAGGCCGGGACAGGAGATCACCGTGGGCTGGCATCCCGAGTCCGGCGTGTGCTTCCCGGCCGGAAAGACCGCCGACGAAACGGCGGAAAGGACGCTTTGATGCGCTCCCGCCTGGGCCTGTGGCTGCTGCTGACGCCCGTGCTGCTGTGGCTCGTGCTGCTCATCGTGCTGCCGCATATCGACCTGCTGCTCATGAGCTTCCGGGGCGAGAACGACTTGGGCGAACCGGCCTGGACCTTGGCCAATTACGCCAACTTCTTCAGCGAGCCCGTCTACTGGCTGACCTTCGCGCGCACGGCGCTCTACGCCGTCATTACCACGGCCATCACCGCAATGCTGGCAATGCCCGTGGCCTTCTACATCACAAAGCTGGCCAGGCAGCGGGCCAGGGGCGCGCTGCTGGTCCTGCTGCTCCTGCCCTTCTGGGTCAGCGAGTTGGTGCGCGTGTACGGCTGGATGATACTGTTGCGCGAATCAGGCGTGCTCAACCATTTCATGCTCGCACTCGGCCTTGTGCACAAGCCCGTGGAAATGCTCTACAACGACGCCAGCATGATCATGGGCCTGGTTTACACGTCCATGCTGTTCATGGTCGTGCCGCTCGTGTCGGTCATGGACAGCCTTGACGACAGCCTGATCGAGGCGGCCCACGACCTGGGCGCGCACAAGCGGGCCATCTGGCGAACCATCATCATCCCACATTGCAAGCCGGGCCTGGTCTCGGGCTCCATCATTGTCTTCATGCTCACCTTGGGCAACTACCTGACGCCCAACCTCATGGGCGGCAAGAACTCCCTGTGGTTCACGGAGCAGATTTACAACCAATTCATCGCCAGCTTCAACTGGAACCAGGGCGCGGCCTTCGGCTTCCTGCTCCTGCTGCTCAGCTCGCTCATGATCTGGCTGGGGCTCAAGCTCACGCGCCAAAAGCTTGGGGAGGTGGCCTCGTGATCCGCTCGCTGCCCACTTCCAGAGGCTACGATTGGGCCTTCCAGGCCTTCATCATCCTCTATTTCATCTTCCTGTTCGCGCCGCTGGTGGTCACCTGCGTACTGGCTTTCAACGACTCGAACTTCCCGTCCCTGCCGTGGAACGGCTTCAGCCTGGACTGGTTTCTGTCCGCCGGACCCGCGCGCGTGGGAATTTTCCACGATTCTCAAACCCTGCGCGCCTTGTGGACCAGCTTCAAGACCGCCTTCTTCGTTTCCATCTTCAGCGTGGCCGTGGGCACCTGCGCCAGCCTGCTATTCGAAGAGGAACAGTTTCGCTTCAAGGAGCTGCTGTACTTCCTCATGCTCGCGCCACTGGTCATCCCCGGCGTCATCCTGGGCATATCCCTTCTGTTGACCGCCAACACCGCCGGTGTTTTTCTGGAGGAGTCCATGGAGTGGGATTTCGCCCTGTTCCGCCCCAGCTTTTGGCTGGTGGTCATGGGCCAATTCTCGTTCATCACCACCTTCGTGACCCTGGTGGTCTCCGCTCGGCTGCGCAAGTTCGACCGTTCCCTGGAAGAAGCGGCCCTGAACCTGGGAGCCAACCGCTTCCAGGTCATCCGGCACATCACCTTGCGCTACCTGCGCCCGTCCATCATCGGAGCGGCGGCAGTAGCCTTCCTTATGAGCTTCGAGAATTTCAACACGACAATTTTCCTGGTGGGCTCAGAGCCCACCCTGCCCGTGACCCTCTATCTCCAGGTGCGCGACGGCAGCACGCCCATGATCAATGCCGTCTCGCTCCTGCTTATCGTGGGCACGTCCTGCCTGGCCCTGGCCAATCTGTATTTCGGGAGGAAAGGGAAATAAACTAGGAAAGAAATTGCGGCTTCGAATCAGTACAACACGCGTTGAAACAACATCGAAGCCGTACTGGGCGGGTTGAAAGTTGCAACTTGCAGCCGGCACAATGACAGAACCCGGTACAAGTCACAGCGGTAATAATTCCTTCTCTCGCCCCTTCCTCTTGCGCACGGGCAGCGAAGATTTCAGAATATCGATCCACCGGGGCAAGCGATCCCAATATTCCGGCGAAGTGACGAACAGGCAGGCCCTACAGATGATCTGATTCGAGCAAGCGTCAATATTCGTGGAACTGCAGACAGGGCAAGGCTTGACAGAGTGCACGATGGCTCCTGCGGGTAATAATCCACGATACGATAGGCTTTATGCCAAGACAGGCATCTACTCGTTCAGTTCTATGCCCTAGCACATAACACAAAACACTCTGCTAGGGAAGTACCCGCTTATATTTTTTGCCAACTAGCACAGCCAAACGAGAGGATCTATCCAACATTAAATAGACAGTGGTGCTCATATCCTCCTTTGATCGAGGTTACTCGCGTTCATGACCGCGCTAGTGCAGGACTCGAATAGCTTAACGCATGCGCCGAACTTTAAACCAGAGCTACCCCGGGATTGCGCGTTCCTAGGCGCGTAATCCCGGGAAGCTGTCCCTGGCGGGCTCGCTCACTTGCGGTTGAGAAAGATTGTGGCCCGAGAGTCAGGAGGAAGAGGTTGCAGTAACAAAGCCCCGGCTGCCTAGTTGCATCAGCCCAGGTGAGAATATAAGCGCAAGCCGTAAAGGGCCAGCTTATAGCGCAAGGTTCGCGGGCTGATTTGGAGGATTTCGGCGGTCCGGGCTTTATTGCCGTTGGCCGCGCGGTAGGCGCGGTGAATGGCGCGGATTTCGGCCTCCTTGACCGCGGCGTCGAGGGTTAGACAGGCCGGCGCATTCGGCTCCGGAACGCAGGCGACTTCCATCTCCATATGCAGGGGCAGGTTCCGTGGATGGATTGTACCGCCCTGGGTCAGGAGCACGAGCCGCTCGATAAGGTTCTTGAGTTCGCGGACATTGCCCGGCCAGGAGTAGTGTTCGAGAACCTTGCGCGTGTCCGGGGCCAGCGCGAGATCTTTCTTGTGGTAGCGGTGGCCAAAAAATTCCAGGAAATGCTCGGCCAACAGGCCGACATCCTCGCGCCGCTCGCGCAATGGCGGCAGCTCAATGGGCACTACGTTGAGCCGATAGTAAAGGTCAGCCCGAAAGTGCCCCTCGCGGAGCATATCCGGAAGGAAGCGGTTGGTTGCCGCCACGATGCGCGCGCCGAAAGGTATGTCCCGCTCCCCGCCCAGGCGTTTGAAGCGCTTCTCCTCCAGCACGCGCAGGAAGTCCACCTGATTGGTGGCTGGAATCTCACCGACTTCGTCCAGGAAGAGCGTGCCGTCCTCGGCAAGTTCGAAGCTTCCCTTTTTCGGCCGGTTGGCGCCGGTATAGGCCCCGGCTTCGTGACCGAAAAACTTGTCGGCAAAAAGCTCGCCCTTGAGCACGCCACAGTTCACCGGGACGAAAGGCCGCTCCTTGCGACCGGACAACTCGTGAATGAAGCGAGCGAACAGTTCCTTGCCCGTTCCTGATTCACCATAAATGAGCACGGGCGCGTCGGAACCGGCGACCTGGGCGGCGATGCTCCGCAGAGCGCGCATGGACGGCGAGCGAAACAGAAAGGCGATACGCCCGCCGGACAGATCCATGACATCTTCCATCTCATCGCTTGGCAAAAAATTGCCGCTATCGGAGAGATCCGACTGATCGCCTGAAGAATCTTCAAGTATCTTTCTTATCAGCATATTTTTCCAAATCGAGCTAAAAGAGCCTTGGCAGCAGGTGCGTTTTAGCGTTGCAATTTGAACCGGGCAAAGTCGTAGTTAATCAGCACGCGCCTAGCCTTTTCCGCCTTGCGGCAAAAACTTGCCGCAAGGCGGCATACATTTGCCTATAGCCTCGCCGGATATTTACGTCAACACCCGGTATGTGCGGATTTTCACGATGGCACGCATCTTGTTCCTTACGAGACAAAATGGCGCAAGCGCTTGGTGTTTCCGACCGCTTGCGATCGGCGGAGACGGACTTGGTGAGCGCATGAGCGGCAGGGTTTTGCCGTTCTGACGCTCAAGGCGCGTGAACGAAATTCAACGGCAAGGAGTATTGATCAAGATGCGCGTATCCCCACCCTCAGCCAAGAAGCTCATGATCTTCATGGCAGCAGCGGCCGGCCTGGTCCTCGTCCTGGCTTTCGTGGCTTTCGCCTCGATGCCTGAAGGCCAGCAGGCCATTTCCAATGCGGCCGTGGCCGCCGGCGCCCCCGAAGGCGGGCCATGGTGGCAATGGCCTGCCATTCTCCTGTTTTTCTGTTTCGGCCTGGGTGTTATCGCCGTGCTCGCCGGCGTGGGTGGAGGCGTGCTCTACGTGCCCCTGGTGAGCGGCTTCTTCCCCTTCCATCTCGACTTCGTGCGCGGCGCGGGCCTGCTCGTGGCCCTGGCCGGCGCCCTGGCCGCCGGCCCCGGTCTGCTCAAGCGCAACCTGGCCAGCCTGCGTCTGGCCCTGCCCGTGGCGCTCATCGCTTCCAGCTGCGCCATCGTCGGCGCCATGATTGGTCTGGCCCTGCCCACCAATATCGTGCAAATCGCCCTGGGCACGACAATCCTGTTCATCGCCGTGCTCCTGCTGACCTCCAAGAACGTTATCCGCCCGGTGGTCACCAAGCAGGACGCCGTAGGCGCGGCCCTGGGACTCAACGGCGTGTACTTCGACGCTTCCACCGGCGAGAACATCGATTGGAAGACGCACCGCACCCTGCCGGGCCTGCTGATGTTCATCATCATCGGCATCATGGCCGGCATGTTCGGCCTGGGCGCCGGCTGGGCCAACGTCCCGGTGCTCAACATACTCATGGGCGCTCCGCTCAAGGTCGCCGTGGGCACCTCCAAATTCCTGCTGTCCATCACCGACACCTCCGCGGCCTGGGTCTACCTGAACCAAGGCTGCGTCATCCCGCTCATGGCCATTCCGTCCATTGTCGGCCTCATGCTCGGCTCCTTCACGGGAGTGCGCATCCTGGCCGTGGCCAAGCCGAAGATGATCCGCTACCTGGTCATCGGTGTGCTCTTCTTCGCCGGCGGCAAGGCGCTTTTGAAGGGACTCGGGATCTAGAACAGCAAGGAGCGAAGACATGACCACCATCAAGAAAAACATAGATACCAAGGGAAGAGAGACAGTCATGGCAGACTCAACCAAGGCATCGCCGGAACAGATCACCTACGCCAACCTGCTCTTCTACGGATGCTGGGGCTCCCTGGCGCTCATGGCCGTGACCTACGCCATCTACGTTTTTGGCCTGCTTGACCTCTACCTGCCTATCCCAAAGGTAATCGAGCTATGGTCCCAGTCGGTGGGAACCTACCTGCGCGAAGGCAACGTCCCGAACGGTTGGGGCTGGCTGACCCTGATAACCCATGGGGATTTCATTAACTTCCTGGGCATCGCCATCCTGGCGGGCATGACCCTCGTTTGCTTCATCCCGCTCGCGATCGCCTATGCCAAGAAGAAGGACTTCCTCTACTTTGGAATCGCTATTGCCGAGATCCTGATCCTGGCGTTTGCTGCCTCTGGTATCGTAGGCGGCGGGGCGCACTAGCCTAGTGGGCCGGTGCAGGAGGCATTGTGAAGGGACCGTTGCGCAGGCTGACCGGAATCGACCCATGCAGGCTCGACCTCGCCGAAATGTTCGACGAGCTGCCTATGGGATTGGCGGTCATTGATGGGCAAGAGATCGTTCTCTTCCTTAACAGGAGCCTTGAGCTCCTGACGGGGTACCGCTGTGACGAGGCCGCCGGCCTGCCGGCCCGTCACGTGCTCCACCTGGGGCTACCCCTGCGCGACACGCCCCAGGGCAGCGAGATGGTCACCGACCTCATCGACCGCTACCGCCGCAAGCTGCCGGTGCGTGTTAAGTCCCTGCGGGTTTCCGGCGCGGAGGGAGGCGACACGCGCCGTTTGTTGGTGGTGGAGGACCTGAGCGCCCTCAAAGAGATTGAGGAGCGCACCCGCAACGTGCTGGCTGGAGGCGAGATCCTCTCGCGCAGCGCGAGCATGGAAGGCATCAAACGCCTCGTCCAAGCCGTGGCGGAAACGAGCGTGCCCACGCTCGTCACAGGCGAGACCGGCACCGGCAAGGACCTCGTGGCCCTGGCCATTCACCGGGCCTCGCCGCGTTCCCGCGGCCCCTTCATAACCGCCACCTGCGGCCCCCTGCCCGAGCATGTCCTGGAAAGCGAGCTGTTCGGCCAGGCCGGAAAAACCGAATTGCAGGGCAAATTCCAACTCGCGCACACCGGTACGCTCTACATCGCGGAAGTCGGTGATCTCCCATTAACGCAGCAGGCCAGGCTGGTGCGTTTCCTCGATGAGGGCGTCATTCATCCGGCAGGCTCTACCTCCGGGCAAAAAGTGGATGTCCGGCTCATCATATCGACCAACCGCGACCCCGAGGAGCTGCTGCGGGCCAAGGCCCTGCGCGAGGACCTGTATCATCGGCTGGGCGTTGCCCGCATTCACCTGCCGCCGTTGCGCGAGCGCGGCGAGGATATGGATTTTCTCCTGGCGCATTTCCTCGACCTCTTCGCCTCACGCCTCAAGAAGGTTGTGCGGGGCTTCTCGCCCGAAGCTCGGCGCATCCTGGCCGCATACCCCTTCCCAGGCAACGTCCGAGAGCTTAAGAATATCGTAGAGTTCTCGGTCATGATCGCCAGCGCAGAGAGCATTGGCTCGGATGAGCTTCCAAGCCACGTGCTTTCATCCAACCGCGCCGAACGCCGCGATCACCACAAGCAGCGAGGCGATATCTCGCACCCGCACAAGAGCGGTCGGGGCCATACAGCCGGGAAAGGCGGCAAGTAGCCGGGGCCGGGAGAGAGCATGCGCGAAAAGCGAGTCCTGATTCCCATATTCCGCGAGGAAGTCCACCCACGCTTCGACCGCGCCGGGGAGATTCTCGTCGTCGCGTTCAGCGGGGACGGGCAGCCCTTGGAGCGGAAGATTCTCCTGTTGGCCCAGCCCTCGGCGGACGAGATATGCGATCATGTTCTGCGTGAGCGCATCACTCACGTCATCTGCGGAGCCATCGAGGAGGAATATTACCACTACCTGCGCTGGAAGCGCATCGATGTACTTGATTTCGTAGCCGGCCCCTTCGAGGAAGTGCTCGCGCGATTCACGCGTGGAGAAGCCAAATCCGGCGACGTGCTCTTCGCCCGCAAGGATGTCCATGGATAAGGCTGCCGCCCCGTTGGGCATCAAGACCTCCCCACCTCCGGACCTTCATGGCCCCAGGGACGTCGCGCCCAGGCGCTACAAGGTATTGCGCCGCAAGTTCGTGGTCATCATGGCTCTCGTGGCCATTGTCCCGCTCATCGCCATGGGGGCAATCAATTACCTGGAGTTCCAGGCCGCCCTGAGCCGTGAGGTTCAGAGCCCGCTGCGCGCGCTGCTCTACAAGACCAAGAACACCATCGAGCTGTACCTCGCCGAGCGAGCCTCGAAGGTGAGCTTCATTGCCCAGGCCTACGGCTTCGAGGACCTTGCTGACGAGACCACCTTGCGACGCATATTCAAGGTGCTCTCATCGACGTCCGAAGGCTTCGTCGATCTCGGGCTGATCGGCGATGATGGCGTCCAGGTCTCCTATACCGGGCCCTACGCGCTCCAGGGAGTCGATTACTCCAACGAAGCCTGGTTCCAACTGGTCCAGGTCAAAGGCATCTATATTTCCGACGTGTTCATGGGCTTCAGGCGCTTTCCGCATATTGTCATCGCCGTACGCCGCTTGGGCGACGACGGACGCTTCTGGATCGTCAGGACTACCCTCGACACGAGCCAGTTCGACAAGATCATCGCCGCCATGGGCCTCGAGTCCGATTCGGACGCTTTTCTGCTCAACAAGAAGGGCGTGCTGCAGACCAATTCGCGCTACTACGGAGACGTCCTGAAGCAAGCGCCGTTTACGCTGCCGCCGCAGAGCTACGAGATCAATCTCGTGGATACCACCGACCCGGCGGGCCGGGACGTCTATATGGCCTACACCTACTTCTCGGACGTGAACTTAGTGCTCATGGCCGTCAAGTCGCGCGTAGGAGCACTGCAGACATGGTCCGCGGTCAGAGGCGATTTCATCCTGATCTTCGTGGTCGGCACGATCCTCATCTTCTTGGTGGCCAACCGCCTTACCAAAGGTCTCGTGCAGCACCTCAAGGAAAGCGACGAGCGCCGGGAGTTCGCCTTCCGTGAAGTCGAGCACAACCAGCGCCTCTCGTCCATCGGCCGGCTGGCCGCCGGCTTGGCCCACGAAGTGAACAACCCGCTGGCGATCATCAACGAGCAAGCCGGCCTGCTCAAGGACCTTCTGAACCGGCAGGCCGACGGACCCGAAAAGGAGCGCTACTCCCGCTTGGCGGATTCCATTCTCGCCGCGGTGAAGCGTTGCCGGGACATCACCCATAATATGCTCGGCTTTGCCCGGCGCATGGAACTCGCCATCGAATTCCTCAGCATAAACGAGGTTCTCGCCGAAACTCTCAGTTTCCTGCGCAAGGAGGCCGAGTCGCGCGACGTCGAGATCATTCTCGACCTTGATCCTAACCTGTCGACAATACCCTCGGACCGCGGACAGCTGCAGCAGGTTTTCCTGAATATCCTCAACAATGCATTGGCAGCGGTGAGCGACAAAGGGCGAATTCAAATTTCCAGCAAAGACAGCGGCCAAAACGTTTTGGTATCCATCGAGGATAACGGCTGCGGCATGCCTAAAGAAACCTTGGAGCACATTTTCGAGCCATTCTTCACGACGAAGAAAGGCAGAGGCACTGGCCTGGGCCTGTCGATCACCTATGGCATCGTCAAGCGCCTGGGCGGCGATATCGACGTCAGGAGCACTCCGGGCCAGGGTACAACGTTCACGGTGCTCTTGCCCAAGCAGGGCAAGTTGGAAGAGAGGAGTTAATGGATAGATCACCTTGGAAGGTCTTACTGGTGGATGACGAGCAGCAGTTCGTCTCGACCTTGGCCGAGCGGCTGGAACTGCGAGGAATCGCGGCGCGCGTGGCCTACAATGGCGATCAGGCCTTGGAGGCCGTGGAGATCGACACCCCGAACATCATTGTGCTCGACGTGATCATGCCAGGCATGAAGGGCCTCGAAGTGCTCCGGCACGTCAAGGCCAAGCACCCCGAGGTGCAGGTCATCCTGCTTACGGGCCAGGGCGCCACGCGCGACGGTATCGAAGGCATGCGCCTCGGGGCCTTCGACTACATGATCAAGCCCCTGGACATCGAAGCTCTCGTCGAAAAGATGGAAGAGGCCTATAACGTCGCGCTCCAGGCGCGCAATATGGAGTAGGCTACATGCGTGAAGACGTTTTCATGGGGGCGCTCATCGCCTCGGTCTCCCACGAGTTGCTCAATGTCCTGGCGACGATCCACCAGTCGTCGGGCCTCATGGACGACCTCATGGGCGCGGGAGCCCGCAAGAGCCTTTTCGGCCTCGGCATGAAAACGGAGTTCGTGCACCATGATAAATTCAAGTCCATCATAGCCACTATCGGCCAGCAGGTGGATCGCGGCATGGCCCTCTCCGAAGCCTTGAATACTCTCGGGCATGCCCCGGAGCACGGCCCGCAAGCGCAATGCGACCTGTGGGAGGCCGCCAGTGCGACCCTGTGCCTTGCGGAGCGTTTGTCCCGCAAGCGCCGGGTCCGGTTCATGCTGCGCAAGCCGCAAGCGAGGATCTTGGCTGGCCTGGGTCAGCTCTGGGCCATGATGGCCATATACGAGGCCATGGAAACTCTCCTGGCCACGCTCAAGGAAACCGAAGTCGAGATCACGATCGAAAAGGGCTCCGCGGGGCCCGTGGTGCGCTTCGAAACGGATTCGGCCGGGCTCGACCTGGCAGCCAGGGAGATGGCCCTTTGCGGGCTGGTCGTCCGCCTGGAGCCCACAGGAAACGGCTTGGCGCTGGTGTTCCCCCCCGAGGGAAGCTCCACCTGATTTACGGCATTATCCGAGCAATGGAACGGATCGGCATACCCGACGTGGATATCAAACAAGGAGAGCGAACATGCCCCTGAAGAAGATCAAGCTTCTGCTGGTGGACGACGAGGAGAACTTCGTCAACACCCTGTCCGAGCGCATGAAGATGCGCGACGTGCCCTCCAAGGTGGTCTACAACGGCGAACAGGCCCTGGAAGCCGTGAAGACCGAGACCCCGGATGTCATGGTGCTCGACCTGCGCATGCCCGGCATCGACGGCATGGAAGTCCTGCGCAAGGTGCGCAAGACCCATCCCCAGGTCCAGATCATCATCCTCACCGGCCACGGCACGACTCTGGACGAGGAAGAGGCCAAGCGGCTCGGAGCCTTCCACTATCACAAGAAGCCCATCGATATCGACGAGCTCCTTGGCACGGTGAAGAAGGCCTACCGTGAGCGCATCGAGGACGCCATGGTCGCGGCGACCTTCGCCCAGGCCGGCGATTTCGAAGGCGCTGATGATATCCTCAAGGAAAACAAGCAGAAGTAGCGCTAGGGAGGCCGTCCGTCATGAGCAGGTCTGTGTTGCTCGTCGATGACGAAGCGGCCTTTGTGGACGCGCTGGCCGTCAGACTGGAAGCGCGCGGCATCGAGGCCGATACGGCCTACGACGGGGAGACGGCTCTGGCGCGGCTTTCGGATGATGTGCGGGTGGTCGTCCTGGACGTGAACCTGCCCGGACAAAGCGGGCTGGATGTTCTGGACGCCATTAAGGAGCGCTCCTCCCTGGCGGAGGTGCTGATGCTTACGGGCCAGGCGGATGTGCGCACGGCCGTGGAGGGTATGAAACGGGGGGCGGCCGACTACCTGCTGAAGCCCGTGGATATCGAAACCCTTGCGGAAGCCATCCGCCTGGCCGGTCGGCGGCGAGAGCAAACCATCGAAAGCCGCCGCCTGCGCGAGACGGCCAGGCTCGCCACGCTGGGCGGGCTCGCCCGCGGGGTGGCCCATGAGCTGAACAACCCGGTGAACGTCATGGTCACTTCGGCCGGGTGGATGCTCGACCTTCTTGCCGAGGTATCCGGAACTTGCCCCGAATATGGGGAGTTGAAGGACTCGGCCGAACGCATCATCGTGCATGGACAGCGTTGCAAGGAGCTGACCCTGAAGCTCCTGAAGTATTGCGGGCAGCGCGACGCAAGGATTCGCGAGAACGACCTCGCGGCGACGCTCGGCAAGGTTCTCGACGGCTTTGCCGAAAGGATCGGGGCACTGGGAGTGCAGGCGGCGGTGGAAATACCGGCTGGCATCCCCCCGCTGCTCTGGCCGCCCGCCGACCTGGAGGACGTCCTGTACGTCCTCGTGGAAAACGCCCTGGATGCCATGAACGCCACGGCAACCGGGGAAGGCAGACTCGATATTTCCGCCCGCATTCTGGATAACAGCCTGGAAATCGCCGTGGCCGACACCGGCCACGGCATCCCGGCCGACATCCTGCCCAGGATATTCGACCCGTTCTTCTCGACCAAGGCCCCCGGCGAGGGCATGGGGCTCGGGTTGGCTATCTGCCAAACCATTGTCACGGGACATGGCGGACGTGTCGAGGTCGAAAGCGAAGCGGGCAAGGGAGCGATTTTCCGCGTGCATATCCCCTTCCGCTCCGCCCGCCCCTGATTTGGGCCTAGAGCCTTTTGCTTTTGAAATGGGGGGTCCAGGGGAATCATTTCCCTGCACACCAAATCAGCCTTGCGCCAGCCGCTCCAGGGCCATCTGGGCCGAGCGGGTCAGCGTCCCGCACAGGCGCTTCCATGCCCCGCTGCCGGAAGTGGTGTCCATGGCCACGAACTTCTGATTGATCTCCAGCTCCACGCCCATGTAGCGCAGGCCGAACTCCTGGCGCAGGCTCGTGGTCAGACCGTCGGACACGCCCTTGTACGGGTGATTGCGCCGCACGCTCAGGACCGGGTCGCGCTCGTGCAGAGCCTCCTGCCACAGGCGACAAAATCGGGCCTCGGCCTCGCGCGAGGGATCATAAAGCAACCCTACGTCGACACGGCGCTCCACGCCGGACAGCACGGGCGTGAAGCTATGCACGGCAATGTGCAGCACGCGCCTGCCGGCAGACAGTTCTCCGGCCACGATGCCGCGCACCCGATTCCGATGGGGATAGTAATAGCGGCACAAAATTTCCTCGCGCTCCTGAGGCGGCAAGCCGCGTGTGGCCTCGGAAAACAGGCGCGGATGTCCGGATGAGCGATTCAGGTCCACCAGCAGCCTGGTGATTGTGGCGGCGACCATTTCCGCTTCCAGTGCAAGGGCCAGATCTCCGGCCGCCTCCAGCGCGCCGAGATCCCAGCCCCGATGGCCGGCCAACTCGTCGCCCAGACCCACAAATCGATGCGCATGCTCGGGTGGCACACGGTTGCCGCCGTGCTCGCAGGTCACGACGCAGGCGATGTCTGTCCGAACGCTCCGAGCCGCCACAGCCGCGCGCCAGGAAAAGGCCCGGCTGCGCAAGCGTCTGCGCCATTGCCGAGCCGAGCCAGGGCCGGCGGTCCGTCGCGCTGCCATCGGCAGGCGTATTGTCGCTCCTTTCGTCAAGCCTCCTCCGACGCCGCCCTCCGCGTTGCGGCTTTGACCATCCGCCAATGAACAGTCGCGGAGCCGCGAGCAGGCAACACCCTTTCCATCTCTCGCGCAAGCAGCTTTAGGGCCTAAAGGGTCTGCCACCTTCCAGACAGTCGCACAATTCGGCATAGACTTCCAACAAGCGGCCGCGTCCGAAATCCGGCCCCAAGGCGTCGAGGATGCGCCGGGCCAGGCATCCCTGGCCGAGCATGACCGCCAGCGGCTCTTCCCAGTCCTGGTCGCGCAAGGCCGCCGGCAGGCAGGTTTCCGCCAGCCAGGACCAAACCTCGCCGGCCCGCGCGCCAGGCTCGCCTGGAAAGCCGAGGACCTGCAAATAGTTTGCATCCTCCACGCTTGCCGTATCGGCTTCGCGCGTGACGCGGGCCAGGATTGCGGCCAAGGACTCGGTGGACAGCCTGGCCTGTGCGTCCAGGTCACCCCGCCGGCCGTCGCACAAGGCCTCCAGCGCGGCGCAGATAAGCCCTGCCGCAGCCAGGTCGGCCTGTGGGCACTCCTGGGCGTCGAGCACCCGGATCTCGATGGAGCCCCGGCCGAAGCGGGCGATGGATCCGCGCGCGTTCAGGAACTCCTCGCGCAACACGCCTTCCGGGTCCAAGGGCGCCATGTCCGCGAACATGGGCTGCATGATGATCCGATCGTACTCCTCGCGGCTGGCGACCTGCTCGGGAACCACGAGGCCGGTCACACTGGGCACGCGGGCCGAGTTGCGCGCGTAGTAGTCCATGCGCGTATCCAGGAAGCCCGTGGCCCGGCCGTCCAGCACGGGCGTGCTGGCCGTGAGGGCCGGCATGAGCGGCATCAGCAGACGGATGGCCGCGTGCAGCCGGGCGAACTCCTCGTCGTCGGCAAAAGGCAAATTGATGTGCATGCTCTGCAGGTTGGACCAGCCATGGCCCTTGCAGGAAAAGATGCGGTCATAGGTCTGGTAGATGACGCCGCACTCGTGGGGCCACAGGCGCGTCTCGGTCTGCGGGTCCATCCAGGGGTGCGCGCCCGTGGGCATGAGACGGCAGCCCAGGGGCGCAAGCAGTTCGCCCGCGCGCAGTGTCTCGGCGTGGAACTTGCGGGCCAAGCCATGCAGGCTGGAAGCCGGGCCATTGGTCTTGAATTCGATGACGTGCAGCACCAGTTCGTTGGACCAGGCCATGTCCTCGCGCTCCACATCGGCCGTCCGCACACCGGCCTCGGCCTCCAGCAGCCGATCGGCCACGGGCCGCAGATCCAGGCTTTGCCTGTCCACGATCATGTGCTCGATCTCGATGCCGTAGGCCTCGAACAGTCGCAGCGTGCTCATAGCAGCCAATTCCCCTTTTTGCCGGCCTGGATGCGCGCGAGGAACACGCGCATGATACGGTCGTACAACTCCTCCTTAAGCACGTTGTCCTCGAAGCCTTGTTCGATGCTCGGATTGTCGTTGACCTCGATGACGTAGGCTTGCTTGCCCTTCTGCTTGAGGTCCACGCCGTACAGGCCGTCGCCCATGAGATTGGCCGCGCGCAGGGCGGTTTTAAGCACCTGCTGGGGCACGAACTCCACGGGCACGGTCTCCACTCTGCCTTCCTTGATCTGGCCCGCGCCGTCGCGCTGGATGATCTGCCAGTGGCTTCCGGCCATGAAATACTTGCAGGCGTAGAGCGGCTGGCGGTCCAGCACGCCAATGCGCCAGTCGAATTCCGAAGGCAGGAACTCCTGCGCGATGACCAGGTCGGACTTGTCCAGCAGCCGCTTGAGCATGGCCAGGAACTCCTTCTCGTCGCGGGCCATGCTCACGCCTTGGGAGAAGGAGCTGTCGGGCTGCTTAAGGATGACCGGGAAAGCGAACTCATGCAGGGCCTCATCGATGTTGCGGCTGTGCACGATGAGCGTCTTTGGCGCGGGTACGCTGTTCTGGCGCAGCACCTCGGCCAGGTAGACCTTGTTGGTGCAGCGCAGGATGGACACGGGATCGTCGATGACCACCAGTCCCTCCGAGGCGGCCTTGCGAGCGATGCGGTAGGTGTGGTGGTCCACGCTCGTGGTCTCGCGGATGAACAGGGCGTCGAACTCGAAGATGCGGTCGGCGTCGTCGCGCGTGATGAGCTCGGCCGCGATGCCCAGTCCGGCGGCGGCCTTGATGAAGCGTTGCAGGGCCCGTTCGTTGGAGGGCGGTATCTTTTCCTCGGGATTGTGCAGAATGGCCAAGTCGAAGCGCGAGACATGCTTCTTGGGCAGAACATGGCGCTTGGCCGCGAAAAAGGTGTTGGCTGTTTCCTCGGCGAAAGCCCGCTCGCCTTCGGGTATCTCACGCACGGCCAGGGGCGAGATGTTCTGCAACCGCCAGCCCTTGTCCCAGGAGAAGACCGCCTGCAGGAACGGCGTGGGATAACGCCGGTATAGGTCCATGGCCATGGACGCGTGCAGGCCGCCGGGCGACTTGCCGAAGTAGATGTTGAAGCAGGGCTTGCATTGCTGGTCCAGCCCGCTCAGGGCCTTGTTGATGCTCTCCTCCAGTTCGTCGGAGGTCAGGCGGATGAGCCCCGAGGACTTCATGTCCTGGATGGTCAGGATGGAAGGGAAGGCCTTGTGCCCGCGGGCCTCGGCCAACAGGGAGACATAATAGCCCATGGACTGGTAGCGGTAGGAACGGCAGAGATTAAAGACCTTGAAAGCCCCGCGCCGACTACACTCCTTGCCGGTCAGGTAAGTCCTGGCGGAGACCGTATCCACTCCATCGAAGTGTAGCGGGCACTCCTCGGGATTCTCGATGACCACAAGATTCGACAAATTCCCTCCTCTTTATGGCACCTGCAGGAGCTGCGCGAATCCGGGGCCCGCGTCCGGAAACGACCCGTGGGCAGGGTCTGGGCAGGAAAGCCTTCCCGCTCTCGCGCAGGCGACTCTAGGTCTTGCCGCCCCCTCCGCCGCTGCCTCGCGACCGGACTTTGCCGGAGGTGCGTTTCTTCTTTTTTCCACCGGCTTGGTTCACCCGGTCTGCCTGACTCGCCTGGATGAGCGCCTGCTCCCGGCGAATGCGAGGCGAAGACTGCTCCTGCGGCGTCCTGTCACTCACCGGCGCAATATCCGTCTTGCGCCGTAACGGAGTTCGCGAGCGGCCGTCGGGCTCCCGGAGCTTGCTGTCCTCGCGAGGGAGAATGACCAGCAGGTTGGCGTCATAGGTGACTATGCCGAGCATGATGGCGTTGATGAGGTGGCTTATGCCCACCTCGTAGAATTGGCTCTGGCCCATGGGATTGGGGCTGAGCGGGTCGGCCACGGTCACGCTGCGTCCCTTGATGTCGTAGCCGGACAGGACCACGAAGTGGCCCGAGGGTTCGCCGCGCACATCGTCGTGCACCAGACGGTCGCCGAAATCGAGTTCGCGGGCCGAGCCGTACAGATAGGTGGAGGACAGACCGGCCAGCACCGGTATTCCGCGCTTGAGGTATTTGCGCAGCAGGCCGCCGTGCAGATCCTGGTAGCGTATCTGGCCGCCCAGTCGCAGATAGCGCTGGTAGGCATCGGTGGCCTCGGCCATGCGCGGGCTCTGCTTGTAGGTGAGCTGCATGGCCAGCTTCTCCAGGAGCAGGTCCTTGCCCAGCATGAACCAGGTCGGATCAAAAACGCGCAGATCATAGGTGTATGACACAGCCCGGTAGCCGCGCTCCAGGGCGTGGCAACCGAGCAGGACCGCCAGGGTGCCGCCGTTTTCCAAGCGGGGGACCTCCCGGATGACCCGTTCCAGGCCGATGTCGTCACCATAGTAATCATACACGGCCTGCAGGCTGGTGGGGCCACAGGTGGAGTCGTCGGGCTGGGCTTCGATCTGAAGATTGATCCTGGCTTCCACGCGTCGGCCATCCTGCGGCATCGGGTCTTATCCGCCGCCCCTGGCCACAGCGGCCGGTCCGCGAAAAGACTCAGCGAGCCTACCGCAATTCTTGTAGCCGCAGGCGGCCCTGCTGGCAAACCCCGGCTATGACTTTTCCCGGTACTTGGCGCCGTGGACCTGAAAATAGACGTGCTCGGCGATGTTGGTGATGTGGTCGCCCATGCGCTCCAAGCCGCGCGCCGCGTTCAGCAGCCGCGACAGGGAATCGTTCAGTTTATGGTCCTCGCATATGTGCTGGGTAAGCAGGGCAATAAATTCCTTGTACAAAGTATTCACGGCCTTATCGCGATGCCAGACGCCCAGGGCCAGTTCGACATCTTCCCGCGCGACGGCTTCCATGATCTGAGCCAGCATGCCCCCGACCTCGTCGGCCATTAGCGTTAGATGCGAGCGGAAGATGTCCAGATCCCTGCTGGCGAGACGCTGGGTCATCCTGGCCAGATTGGCGCAGTAATCACCGATTCGCTCCAAGTCAGTGGCGATCTTGCCTGCGACGATGACCGTGCGCAGATCCAGAGCCATGGGGTTGCGCAGAGCCAGCAGCCGGAGCATGTCCTCGTCGATGCGGTCTTCCAGGTCGTCAACCTCGTCATCCATGGCCCGCGCGGCGGCAGCGGCGGCAGCGTCCCGTTCCTTGACGGCCTTGACCGCCAGGCCAAGCTGCTCGCCGACCTTGCGGCCCATGGCCAGGACCGTGTTCGAAAGCTTTTCCAGTTCCCGATCGAACTCCTTGACCGTGTGCCCCTTGCGCTCTCCACTGCTCATCTTATCTGGCATGACAGAATCTCCTATCCGAACCTGCCGGTAATGTAATCCTGGGTCAGGCTTGCCTTGGGTCGGACGAACACGACGTCAGTGCGTCCGTGCTCAACGATCCTGCCCAGGTACATGAAGGCCGCATTGTCCGAAACGCGCGCGGCCTGCTGCATGTTGTGGGTCACGATGATCACCGTATACCTGCCGCGCAGGGCACCTATGAGGTCTTCTACCGCGGCTGTGGCCCTGGGGTCCAGGGCCGAACAGGGCTCGTCCATGAGCAGGATCTCGGGCTTGGTCACGATGGCCCTGGCGATGCACAGACGCTGCTGTTGACCGCCTGACAGACTCAGGGCGTCGGCGCCGAGCCGGTCCTTGACCTCATTCCACAAGCCGGCGTCCCGCAGCGCATGCTCTGCCGCCTCAAGCAGCGCCGGTTTCCCAGGATGCTCCGTGAGCTCCAGGGGGTAGGTCACGTTGGACAGGATGGAACGCGGAAAAGGATTGGGCTTCTGGAAAACCATGCCCATGCGCCTGCGCAGATCGGTCACGTCCACGCCCGGGTCGTACACTTTCCGACCCGCCAGGCGGATCTCCCCGCGCACGCGCACGCCTTTGACGAGATCGTTCATGCGGTTCATGGCCCGAATGAGCGTGGACTTGCCGCAGCCCGAGGGACCGATGAGCGCCGTGACCAGTCCTTGCTGGATATCCAGGCTGTTGTCGAAAAGCGCCTGCTTGTTTCCGTACCAGAGGCTGAAGCGGTCCACCTCCAAAGCCGCGCCCGCAGGGCTGACTTGGTGATGGTAAATGGTTTCCTTCGGCAGGCGTTCGGCCTGGCCATGGTCGTTCATGCCATACCCCTCGCTACCGACTGCCGGAGCCGGCGTGCTGTGAAGCAAGCATAGCAGATTTGAATCCGGAAATGTTTAGAACGCGTGGAGGAAATGTGACGAATTACGCTGGATGGCGGTCTTTGTGACAACTTGGGGCGATCCCGCCTACTGCTCTCCGCTGGTTATCTCCGCGACGATGGTGCGAAACTCCGCGGGAGAAATTAGACCTTCGTGGCTGCGCACCAGCCTGCGTCGGCTGTCATAGAAATCCGTGCGCGGCACCGAGGTGATGCCCAGGGTGTGCATGAGGTCTTCTTGCGCCAAATAACTTGGGAAGGTTAGAGACAGGCGTTCCCTGGCCCGGTCGTGAGCCTTGGAATCGTAGTCGAAGGACACGCCGAACAGGGTCAGCTCATGGGATGGATAGGCCGCACGCATGGCCTTGAGCATGGGCATTTCGGTCAGGCAGGGACCACACCAACTGGCCCAATAGTTCACGACCACGATATTCCCCTTGGCCTGGGCCAGCAGATCTTGCAGGCCATCGTGCGTGAGCCGTTCGCCATCCTTGCCCAAGGCGGACGAGGCGAGGCCGAGAAGGAGTATGATAGCCAGGGTCAGGACCCGGCGGAGCTTCATGGGTTCTCCAAGTCACGGCAGAGCCGCGCGATTGACTATCTGACTTTAATAAGCCCTCGCCTTGAGCTGCGCAATCCCTCCGAGCTTGCTCTGAATTTGGACCAAGTCTCTTCCTTGCAAATTCTCGACAAACTCCGTCTCCCCGGCTACAAAGGCCCGGCCTGACCCCCGCCGAATTCGCCGCACGCCGTATCCGACCGTAAACGACACGGCCTGGCCGCCATGCCTGCGGCAACCACGGCACGACACGATTGGAGGATTCCCCGCATGCCGACCCGTAGAGAACTGGCCAACGCCATCCGCGCCTTGTCCATGGACGCCATACAGAAAGCCAAATCCGGCCATCCCGGCGCGCCGCTGGGCATGGCCGATATTGCCGAAGTTCTGTGGAACGATTTTCTGCGCCACAACCCGGCCAATCCGAGCTGGCACGACCGCGACCGTTTCGTCTTCTCCAACGGCCACGGGTCCATGCTCCTGTACGCCCTGCTGCACCTGTCGGGCTACGATTTGACCATGGAAGACCTCAAGCGCTTCCGCCAACTCGGCTCCCGCACGCCCGGCCACCCGGAGCGGGGCGTGACGCCCGGCGTGGAGTCCACCTCCGGCCCCTTGGGCCAGGGCATCGCCATGGCCGTGGGCATGGCCATGGCAGAGCGCATGCTCGCCGCGACCTTCAACCGCGACGGCTTCCCTGTCGTGGACCACTACACCTACGTATTCATGGGCGACGGCTGCATGATGGAAGGCTTGTCGCACGAGACCTGCTCCCTGGCCGGCACGCTGGGGCTCGGCAAGCTCATCGCGGTCTACGATGACAACGGGATCTCCATCGACGGCCGCCTGGGTGGCTGGTTCGCCGACGACACGCCCGCGCGCTTCGAGGCTTACGGCTGGCATGTGGTGCGCGGCGTGGACGGGCACGACGCCGAGGCCGTGCGCAAGGCCCTGGATCAGGCCCGCGCCGTGACCGACAAGCCCTCGCTGGTGTGCTGCAAGACGATCATCGGCTTCGGCGCGCCCACTGTCTGCGGCACGTCGGGCTGCCACGGCTCGCCGCTGGGCGAGAAGGAAATCGCCGCGTCCCGCGAATTCCTGGGCTGGAAGCACCCACCCTTCGAGGTTCCTCAGGACATCTACGCCGGCTGGGACGCAAAGAAGAAAGGTTCGCAGTTGGAGTCCGCCTGGGCGGCCATGTTCAAGGCCTACGAGGCCAAGTACCCTGAACTGGCCTCCGAGTTCGTGCGGCGCATGGACGGCGACCTGCCCGTGAACTTCGACCTCAAGGCCGAGGAACTCGTTGCGGGCACAGTGGCCAAGGCCGAGAAGCTGGCCACGCGCGTGTCCTCCAAGAAGGCCCTGGACGGCTTCGGTGCGCTGCTGCCCGAGCTGTTCGGCGCATCGGCCGACCTCACGCCCTCCAACGGCACCTTCCATGCCAGCTCCAGGGCAATAAACGCCAAGGGCGGCCAGGATTTCGACTTCACGGGCAACTACCTGCACTGCGGCGTGCGCGAGTTCGCCATGGCCGCGCTGCAGAACGGCATGTCCCTGCACGGCGGCTTCATCCCCTACGGCGGCACGTTCCTGGTCTTCTCGGACTACATGCGCAACGCCATCCGCTTGGCCGCGCTCATGAAAACGCGCACCATCTTCGTACTGACCCACGACTCCATAGGCGTGGGCGAGGACGGCCCCACGCACCAGCCCGTGGAGCACACGGCCTCCCTGCGGCTCATCCCGGACCTGGACGTGTGGAGGCCCTGCGACGCCGTGGAGGCGACGGTGGCCTGGAAACTGGCCCTGGAGCGCCGCGACGGCCCCAGCGCCATGATTCTCTCGCGCCAGGACCTGCCGCACCAGGGTCGCGATGGCCTGACCGTAAGCGCCATTGCTCGCGGCGGCTACATCCTCCAGGACTGCCAGGGCACGCCCGAGGTCATCCTGGTGGCCACGGGCTCCGAGGTAGGACTGGCAGTGGACACGGCCAAGGCCCTGGCAGATCAAGGACGCAAGGCGCGCGTGGTGTCCATGCCCTGCGTGGATCTGTTCGAGCGCCAACCCGCCGAGTATCGCGAGTTGGTGCTGCCGACCAAGGTGCGCGCACGCGTGGCCCTGGAGGCGGGCGTAAGCGCGTCCTGGCATGCCTACGCGCCCGTGGTCGTGGGCATGGATCGCTTCGGCGAGTCCGCTCCCGGAGGCGTGCTCTTCCCGCACTTCGGCTTCACGGTCGAAGCCGTGCTGTCCGCAGTAACCAAGGCCTTGTCCGCCTAGGGCCAACTAGTGTAGGATTTCAGACCCTGGCTGTCGTCATGCCGACGACAGCCAGGGCTTGACCATCACTTCAGCCCGGAACGCCCGACGGCTTCCCGGAGCGTCCCCGCGACGCGGACGAGGGAGCATGACTACTCCACTCAATTTCGCCTTTCTCAGATCCGAACCAGCGCCGCCCAACGGCCGGAGCGTGGCTATCCTCGGCGCCGGGCCGTCCGGCCTGTTCGCCGCAGGCTATCTGGCCTGCCTGGGCTACCAGGTGGACGTCTATGACAAGCTGCCCAGGGCCGGCGGGCTCATGGTCTTCGGCATCCCCAGCTTCCGTCTGCCCGCCGAGCGCATCGAGGCCGGCGTGCGCAGGCTTGAGCGCCAGTTCGGCGTGAATTTCAACCTGCGCACCAAAGTCTGCTGTAGCGCGCCCCTGCACGAGGAGGCCGGCGACCACTTCTCGGCCGACATGCGCAGCCTGGGCGAACTGGTGGACAAGCACGATGCGGTCATGGTCTGCACGGGCTCCTGGCGCTCGCGGCGTATGAATATTCCGGGCGAGAACCTGCCCGGCGTGCTATCGGGGCTGGAATTCCTTTTCCCCATTCGCGCTGCGCGTTTCGGCGCGCCGGGTGTCAAGATCCCGGACGTGGCCGGCAAGACCCTGGCCGTGGTCGGCGCGGGCCACTCGGCCATCGACGTGGTGCAGAGCGCCCTCAAGCTCGGTGCGTCCAAGGTCACCCTGCTCTACCGCCGGACGGTGCGCGAAGCGCCCTGCGGGGCTTTCGAGATCGACAAGGCGCGTTCGCTGGGAGCCGAGTGGCGCCAACTGGCCACGCCCGTGCGCGTGCTCGGCGCACAGCGCGCGGAAGGCCTGGAAATCCTGCAGTGCCGCCTGGGAGACCCTGACGAGCACGGCCGACGCTGTCCCGTGCCCGAAAAGGGCACGACAGAAGTCATTCCTTGCGACATGGTCGTGGCGGCCATCGGCGAGGTGCCCACTCCGCCCTTCCCCAAGGAACTTGGTCTGGAAGACGTGAAAAAGGGCGACGTGCGCTGGCTGCACATGACGCGCATCCCCAACGTGTTCGTGGCCGGAGACGCCCTGACCGGCCCAAGCAAGATCGGCAAGGCCGTGTACAGCGGACTGCGCGCCGCGCGCGCCTTGGCCAACTGGCTTGACCTCAAGGCCGGCGGCCGCGAGGCGGAGTTCAGCGCGGACCTGATGCACAGGAACGGCCAAGCCAACGACCAAGCCGACAATGGCGAGAGGCAGCCATGAGCAAGACCCACGCCGCGCCCTGCGGACTCTCCGCGGCCATGGCCGACGAATGCAGGACGCTGTACATCGACTATTCCGTATGCATCGGCTGCGAAACCTGCGAGGCGGTCTGCCGTTTCGTCTATGAGCGGCCGCGCATCCAGATGACCTGCACTATCGAAGGCATTGCCGCTCCGCTCTACTGCCGTCACTGCGACAACCCCAAGTGCGCCAACGCCTGCCCGCGCGGGGCCCTGACCAAGGACGCTCAAGGCGCGGTCATCCTGCAGCAGATGCTCTGCCGGGGCTGCGAGACGCGCAACTGCGTCGTCGCCTGCCCTTACTCGGCCATGCTGCTGACCGGAACGGGCGTGGCCGTGACCAAGTGCGACATGTGCATCACTCGCCGGGCCGTGGGCCTTGGCCCAGCCTGCGCCGAGACCTGCCCGGCCGGGGCCATCCTGTATGTGGAGCGCGGCCGGTTGGCCGAGATCATCACGCCCGAGGCCGCCGAGGCCGAGGCGCGCGTGCTGGCCCATGTGCGGCCGCCCCTGCGCGGCAAACCTTCCAAGGACGAATAGCGTGGGCGCCCTGAAAACCCCGCGCCCGCGGGCCAAGTCAGAGCGGGAAACCAAGTCCTCGGGAGGCAAGGCTTCCCCCAAAGGCCCCAAAAAATCAAAAACGCGCAAACCCAAGGCCGACGGCTGGCGCACGCTGGGGCTCACCGCCATCGGCATGGTGTTGCTCGGCGCTTTCAGCGCCATGCTCCTGGCGTTCTTCGCATTCCCTCTGAGCGGCCCGGATGAGCCTGCATCCCCTGCAACCAGGACACGCTCGGCTAGGCCCACTGTCAGCGTTGCACCGTCTCCAAGGCCCGAGCCCGCACCCGATCCGGAGCCCACAGCAAGGGCCGAGCCCTCACCGGAGCGGGAGCAGATTGCGGCGCCGGAACCTAGCGAGTCCGCGCAGCCCGTCTGGGTCGGACAATCCTCCAGTGACGCAATGCCTGTGGAATTGTTCGTGCCGCCCGACGGTTTCGGCGGAACGCCCTGGGGCCGGCCCCTTGCAAGTCTGAGCGGCATGGAGCTTCAGCCGAGCGTCGGTCCCTTCGAACAACGCCGCCCGACCGGCGAAACAAGCTTTGAGGGCGAACCTCTGCAGGACGTGCTGCTCACGCTCTATGATGACAAGCTGGCCGGAGTTTCGCTGTGGCTGGGCTCGCAGGAAGCCTACGACAGAGTCGTGACCAGGCTGGTGGGACGCTACGGGCCGCCGCGGCCAGGCGAAGCCCTGACTTGGGATTGGCCCGATGTAGGCATGGCCGCGGTATTCATGCCGACCCAGGCCAGAGGTGTGGTGAGCATCTCCTACAAGCCGCTGGCCCGCCAAGCGGCGGAAGAGCAGGAAGCGCCCCCGGAATAACGGCCGCCTCGTCATTCAGATCGCTCGCGCGAGTCCTTACCCGCCAAAGGATGCGATCCCCTGGCTCCATGTCCCTTAAAGCAGATTGCTTTTAAGACGCCCGCTCCGGCGTTGACGGCGCAAGTGAATTGCGCCTACGCCTACGCGGCGGCAAGCCATGCCGACGCATGGCTTGCAGAGCATTTTCAAAAGCAAAATGCTCTATCTCCACATCAAAAAGCGTGTTGCTGAACACGATGACGCAGTTACCCTGACCACGCACAGATCGCGGGCCAGAGAGGCGTAACCTCTGGCGGGGAAGCATCTTCACTCTCCTCCAGCCTTCGGCGGCTGGTCCGCTTTCTCCCTCTCTGCATCCAGCGTGTCTCCTTCCTTAGCCTTTTCCTTCTCCTCCTTGCGCCGCTTGCCCTCCTCAAGAGTCTGATCCACCTTGGCCTGGCGCTCCCAGGGCGAACGAATGGCGGTGCCGTAGAGTTCGGACCAGGCTTGGGTGAACTCGGCTCCCAGAAAAAGGATAAGCGAGGAATAGTTTATCCACAGGAGCATGAGGATAATCGCACTGGCCGGGCCGTACATGGAGGCCGTGGCGCTGCGGCCCAGGTAGTAGCCGATGGCCGTCTTGCCCAGGAACAGGAGCAGCGCCGTGACCAGCGAACCCACGGCCACGTCGCGCCAGGCGATGCGCGCATCGGGGAGCACCTTGAAGACCAGTCCGATGAGCAGGGCCAAGCCGAGGAAAGACAAGACCTGCTGCAGTATGTCCAGGAGCGCGAGCGTGTCCACGGGCAGCCACTGGATCAGGTAGCCGTAGGCGCCGGTCATGACCGCCTGAACCACGGTGAGCAGGAGCAGGAGCAGGCCCATGAGCAGAATAAGTACGAGCGAATTGAGCCTATCGAGGAGCATGCGCAGTACGCCGTACTTTTTGGCCTGGGCCACGCCCCATACGATGTTCAGGGAGTTCTGCAGATTGGCAAGCAATGTCGTGGCGGTTACGACCAGGGTGCCCAAGCCGATAAGGCTGGCGATTATGCTGCTGGAAGGCTGGTAGGCCTGCTCCATAAGGCGGCGGATGGTCGTCGCTGCCTGGGAGCCCAGGTACTCGGAGACGTACTCGTAGACGAGGTTCACGACATCTTGGCTGCCCGCCACTAGGCTCAGGGCCGAGATGAGGATGACCAGCAACGGGGCCAGGGAGAACAGGGCGTAGTAGGACAACGCAGCGGCGAGGGTAAAGCAGTTGTCGTCCGAGAAGCCGTAGACCGTCTTTAGCAGCAGGGCCTGTAGCTCCCGCGCCAGCTTGCGCATGCCTTCCCCCTTGCTTATTCGCCTCCGGCGTCCTCCGGCGGCGGGAGCGTGCCGTCCTCGTGCACCTCGTCCAGCACCTCGTGATACTCACTCCGATAGATGTACAACATGACCGTGGCGAAGGCGATGATAAGCGGGCCGTACAGAACACCGGCCAAGCCGAAGACCTGCAGGCCGCCGATGATGGCCAGGAAGATGTAGAAGGGCGACATCTGGGCTTGGCCCTGCATGAGGAACGGACGCAGAAAGTTGTCTATGGAGCCCACGATGATCGCGCTCCAAAGAGCGAAGAACACCGCGGACTTGTAGCTGCCGATGAGGACCAGATAGGCCGTGGCCGGAACCCAGACCAGGGCGGTGCCCACGACCGGCACCAGTGAGGCCAACCCGAGCACGGTGCCCCAAAACAGAGGCGGGATGCCCACGATGGCCATGGCGATGCCTCCAGCGAGGCCCTGGCACAGGGCAGTCAGAAAACTGCCCACGAATACCGAACGCGTCACGGCCTTTATGCGCGCCAGGATGCGTTCCTCTTGCCCCGAGCGCAATGGCGAAAGATGCTTGGCCGTGCTGACCATGGCCTTGCCGTCACGCAAGAAATAGAAGGTCAGGAAAAGCATGATGGCGAAACTTACCACAAAGTTCACGGCATTGCCCAAGATGCTCGTGCCGCCCTTGAGCAAGGCCTGGCCCAGGCCCGTGCTCGCGCCCACGAGCTGATTGCGCAACGCCTCGCCCTCAAAATGCACAAAAGGCAGGTGCGCCCGTGCCCAGGCCAGCAGTTGGGCCACGCGCGGGTTCTCCTGCAGGCGCGCCAAGTCCACGTCGCCGAGCCACTGACTGGCCTGCGCTGCCATCTCGATGCCCTGGCTGATGAGAGCGGTCAGGAAGAGCAGCGCCGGGATGACGATGACCAGTGTGATGAGGCTGACGGTGATCAGGGCGGCTAGGTTGCGCTTGCCCGGTAGCCTGCGCAGGATCCAGCCCTGAAGCGGATGGAAAAGCGTGGCCATTACCGCGCCCATGATGATCGGATCGATGAAAGGCCAGATGACGTACAGGGCCAGGCCTAGACTCAGGAAAAGCACGGCCACCAGGAACTGGCGTACGACCTTGTCGCGGGTATCCGTGGGCGGAATGCTTCTGTGCGCGAGCATGCGGCTCCTAAGCCAGGGCGATGCGCCCGGCGTCGATGACCATGGGCAACTTGTTGAGCTTATCCAGGGTGGCGTAGAGGTGGGCCGAGTTCTTGACCTCGACTTTAAAAACCAATTCCGAGACCCCGTCCTCGCTGGACAGGAATGAACCCGAGTCGATATTCACACCTTCCGCGGCCAGCACTTCGCTTATCTGGGCCAGGGCGCCCTTCACGTTCCTGGCCCGGATGCTGATCTTGGCCGGATGAGGCACGTTTTCCTCGCCCTCCCAGTAGATATCCAGCAACCTTTCGGGCTCCAGCGCCTGCACGTTGGGGCAGTCGGCCGTGTGCACGGTCACGCCCCGGCCGCGCGTGATGTAACCAACGATGGGTTCGCCCGGCAGCGGATCGCAGCAACCGGCATAACGCACGAGCATATCGTCCACGCCTCTTATGCGCACCTTGTCCGTGGATTTGGGCCTGGGAGTCTCTTCGGCCTGAACCTCGACCTGTGCCGCCTGGACTTTGTCATCTTCTGGTCTGGCTGGCATGAGCCTGTGCAGCACCTTGCGCGGAGTAATCCGGCCGTAGCCCACGGACACGAGCAGTTCCTCGGCGGAGTTGAAAGAGAACTCCGCGGCCAAAGGCTCGAACTTGCCCTCCTGCATCGCCTTGGAGAAATTGACCCCCAGCTTGCGACCCTCCTTCTCCAGGATCTCCTTGGCCAGTATAATGGAACGCTGACGCTCTTCGGTGCGAATGAAATACTTGATACGCTGAATGGCCTTGCCGCTCTTGACGTACTTGAGCCAGTCACGGCTGGGATGGCGTTGCGCGTCGGTGATGACCTCGACCGTATCGCCGTTCTTGAGCTTGGTGGACAAAGGCACGAGTCGGCCGTTGACCTTGGCACCAGCGCAATGGTCGCCCACCTCCGAGTGGACCATGTAGGCGAAATCCACGGGTGTGGCGCCCTCGGGCAAGGACTTCACGTCGCCCCGAGGCGTGAACACATAGACCTGGTCCTCCGAGAGATCCACGCGCAAGGAGCGCATGAACTCACGCGGGTCGCGGGTCTCCTTCTGCCAATCCAGGATTTCGCGTAGCCAGGAGAAACGCTCCACATCCCTTGGTTTGCCGCCTCCGCCCTCCTTGTATTGCCAGTGAGCGGCTACGCCGTATTCGGCCAAGCGGTGCATTTCCTCTGTACGGATCTGAATCTCTATGCGTTCGCCGTCTGGCCCAATGACCGTCGTGTGCAGCGACTGGTACATATTCGGCTTGGGCATGGAGATGTAGTCCTTGAACCTGCCTGGCACGGGTTTCCAGATGGAGTGCACCTCGCCTAAGACGGCATAACAGTCGCGGATTGTGGACACGATGACCCGGAAGGCCATCAGATCGTAGACTTGGTCCAAGGTCAGACTCTGTTGCAGCATCTTGTTATGGATGGAGTACAGATGCTTCGTGCGGCCCAACACCCGGCCCTTGATCTTGTTGCGACCCAGCATGTCGTTCAGGAGATCGATAACCTTGGCGATGTACTCGTGGCCGATGTCCTGGTAGTGCTCCACGCCCTTTTTGAGTTGGCCGTAGGCATCCGGTCGCGTGTACATGAAACATAGGTCTTCAAGCTCGGTTTTGATGAAATGCAGGCCCAGGCGGTTGGCCAAGGGCGCGTAGATGTCCAGGGTTTCCTGGGCAATGCGCTTCTGCTTCTCGGACTTCTGGAAATCCAGCGTGCGCATGTTGTGCAGTCGATCGGCGAGCTTTATCATGATGACCCGGATATCCTCGGCCATGGCCACGATCATCTTGCGGATGTTCTCCGCCTGGGCCTGGGCCTTTGTCTCGAAGGTCATCTTGCTGATCTTGGTCACGCCGTCGACGATATGCGCGACCTCCTTGCCGAACTTGCTCTCGATCTCATCCACCGTGGCCTTGGTGTCCTCCACGGTATCGTGCAGCAACGCGGATACGATGGCGAACTCGTCCAGGCGCATATCGGCCAGGATGTTTGCCACCTCCAGAGGATGGGACATGTACGGCTCGCCCGAGAGCCTGGTCTGCCCTGCATGGGCCGCAGCCGCAAAGACATAGGCCTTTTGGATAAGGGCTACGTTGGGTTCTGGATGGTAGGACAGAACCTTATCTATTATTTCATGTATACGGATCATATGTCCCGGCCTCCCTTGGGCCGGGCTCCTTTCAGCGCTGTAGGTGCGTGGGGACCCACCATTCGGTGAAGTTGTGCGTAATCCCGGCCGGCGCGACCTCCACGTTGCGGAAACGCGCATGCACGATGGGCAGGGCCATGGGCACGTACAGGAACGTGTACGGCTGGTCCTCGTGCAGGATCTCCTGCACACGGTCGTATATACGTTTGCGCTCCTCCTGGTCCAGAGTCATGCGGCCCTCTTCCAGCAGGCGGTCCAGCTCCTCGTTCTTGTAGTAGGTCAGGTTCAGCCCCGCGGGGGGGAACTGCGAAGAATGCCAAACAGTAAAAATGTCAGGATCTTGCAGGATGTTCCAGCCCAGGAGGGTGGCCTCGAAATTGCCCTTGTTGAGGAACTCGTTGGCGAAGGCGGCCCACTCCACGGTGCGGATGTCCACGGCCACGCCGACCTGCTTCAGCCGCTGTTGGATGATGGTCGCGGTCTTGATGCGCTGCTCGTTGCCCTGATTCGTCAGGATAGTGAACTTAAAGGCCTGCCCATTCTTGTCCAGCAGGCCGTCGCCATTGCTGTCGCGCCAGCCCTCCTCGGCCAGCAAGCGCTTGGCCCTCTCGGGATCGTAGGCATAGGGCGCGAGCTTGTCGTTGTAGACCCAGGTGCCCGGCTTGTACGGACCCATGGCTGGCTGGCCCAAACCGAAAAGCACGCCCTTGACGATCTCCTGCGTGTCGATGGCGCAGCTCAGGGCTTGGCGCACCTTCTTGCTCTGGAACAGCGGGTGCTTCAGGTTGTAGCCGAGGAACGTGTAGCCGAAAGAAAGATACTCGAACTTATTCCAGTTGCGCTCCCAGTCAGGACCTTTGGTCTGGAACAGATATTGCTGCGCAGTAAGGCCCATGGTATCGAGATTGCCCGCCTTCAATTCAAGGAACTGGGTGGAGAGGTCAGGGATGATCTCATAAATGACCTGGTCCAGATAGGGACGGCCCAGGAAGTAGTCGTCGTTGGCTTCCAACACGATACGCCGGCCGGGCACCCATTCCTTGAGTTTGTAGGGACCTGCCCCCATGGGCATGCGGCTATATTTGGTTTCAAGAAGGTTCTCCTTCTCCAGCGCGTGCTTGGGCAGCACATCCAAGGCCCAAGTCACCAGCGAGCGCGCGAAAGGCTTGTCGTAGCGCACCTCAAAGGAGTAGGGTCCCGTCACCGTGAATTCCTTGATGGCCAAATAGTCGTCGCTGTAGGCCGTGGGGGTCTTGGGGTCGCGCATGAGGTCCACGGTGAACTTCACGTCCGCGGCCGTGAAGGGTGTGCCGTCGAACCAGCGGATGTCCTCGCGCAGCTTGAAGCGCAGGAGCTTGCCGTCTTCCAGCACCTCGAAGGACTCGGCGGCCCAAGGCTCCAGTTCGATGTCCTTGTTGTAACGTAACGGCGCGACGTAGATGAGGTCCGCCACCTCATGCGAGGCCGAGTCCGTGGACAGGGCTGCGATGAGGTTGGAGGGCTCGCCCAGAGTCGGCTCAACGATGCGGCCGCCGCGCACCGGAGTCTCGGCCACTCCTGGGACAGGCCTCACACCGCCGGCGGCCGGCTTGCCCTGCTCGTCCGTATCGGAAGGCCCACAGGCAAGGGACAGTATTGAAAAGACCGCCAGCACGGCCAAAATGGTACGCCTTGGATGCATTTCTTACTTCCTTGTCTCGGGTTGGTAGTCCGATTGGCTGGACCAAGTTTTCCGCGAGGAAAAAATTATGAAGCAAAGCAGGCCAAAAGCCAAGTCGCGCTTGATTAGCTTTTGTTTTTTGATTAACCAAACCTATTAAGTTCCACCGCTGTTGGGTATCGTCCCTATAACTCCTTTAGAGTAAACCGAAAACCGAGTAATACGGTTAGTACGGGAGTACTACGCATACATGTCTGCGGCCGAGGAAAACAAGGTCAAAAAAATCCTCTCCGACTTCCTTAAGGACTCCATCCCGGAGTACATCCTTGAGGGATCCCAGGGGATCGTCTCCAAAGGCGGAGTCCAGAAGCTGAGCCTTAACCGGCGCGATGGACTATGGGATGCCGAAGCCCAAATCCAGGGCGAGGACTTCCAGGTTTACTCCACTGAAATAAGCATTAATCTCGATAAGGAAGCGGTCAACTACTACTGCAATTGCGACGAGGGCTTTTCCGGCTCATGCCGCCATGTAGGCGCCGTGGCTCTCAAGGTCCTGGCTTCCCTGAACGAGAAGAAGGCCGAGCAGGCCATCGTCGAGGCGGTGCCGAGACGTTCCGAGTGGCGGCAAACCTTCCGCTCCTACTTCTCTTCCGAGCATGAGCCTGAAGCCGGCAAGCACTATCTGATCTACCGCTTCTATCCCGAACCGGAACGTCTGCAGGTGGCCTTCTTCCGCGCGCGGCAAAACAAGTCCGGTCTGTCCCAGGTGCACAACGAGGTCACCCTGGACCAGATCCTGCAAAATCCGGACTGGACCGAGACCACGCCGCTGCTGCCCAAGGTGGCCAGACTGCTGGGCATCTACCAGGATTACATGGGCCATCGGGTGGAGCTGCCGCCCGGTCTGCTGACCTGGTTCTTCTGGGCCGTCAAGGACGAGTACTACCTTTTCCAGGGGGACACGGACCAGCCGGTGCGCGTCGAGCGCAAGACCATGCGCTTGCAGCTCTCGCCGGCCCTATCCGAAAATGGCTTGGCTTTCGACATCATGCTTTCGCGCGAGGGCAAGCAGCCTTTCTCCATCACGGGCGAGGACGCCTTCTTCTACGGCCAGATGCCTCTGTGGGTTCTCTGGCGCGGCACGTTCTACCCGGTGCAGACGGGCCTGAGCTCATCCCTCATCCAGAACCTCGTGCACGCGCCTCCGGCCATTCCCTCGGAAGAGATATCCGAATTCCTCGACCGCGTGTGGACCAAGCTGCCCTCCAGCGACCTGCACGGCCAGGAGGAATTCCTGGCGCGCATGGCCCCCATCTTCGTCCCCGCCAAGTACAGCCCCAAGCTGTTCCTGGACGAAGAAGGCAGTCTGCTGACCCTGCAGATTTCCAACGTCTACGAGACCGAGCACATGGAGGTCATGTTGCCCGGCCCCAATCCCGACCTGCAGACCGGCAGCTACACGCACGACGGCAAATCCTATCTCCTGCGCCGTGATCAGCAGGCCGAAGCCGACCTGCAGAGCAAGCTCCACGACATGAATTTCCAGGCGCGCAACAACGCCAACTGGTTCCTGGAGCCTGAAGAAGCCATCACCTTCCTGCTGGATTACTATCCGAAGCTCGTTGAGACTTACCGCGTCTACGGCGAGAAGAACTTGACCCGTTACAAAGTCAGGCTCTCTCAGCCCGTTGTCGTGGCCGAGGTGGAGACGAGCGAAGAGGACAAGTGGTTCAACCTGGAGGTCAGCGTCGAATATGACGGCCAGCGCGTGCCCATCGAGGCCATCTGGAAGGCTTGGACCCAGGGCAAGCGCTATGTGCAGCTCAAGGACGGATCATACACGAGCCTGCCTGAATCATGGCTCAACAAGCTGGCCCACAAGCTGCGTGCCCTGGGCTACGATCCTGATAAGCCGCCCAAGAAGCAGTTCAGCCAGTATGAGATGCCGGCACTGGACAAGCTCATCGAGGACTTGCCTGAGGTGCACACCGATGAGTTCTACAAGAAGCTGCGCCAGAAGATACACAGCTTTCAGGAAATCACGCCCATTGCCATACCCCAGGGCCTCAATGCTACACTGCGGCCCTATCAACAGGAAGGCCTGTCCTATCTGAACTTCCTGCGCGAGTACGAATTCGGCGGCATCCTGGCCGACGAGATGGGTCTGGGCAAGACCGTGCAAACGTTGTCCTTCATCCAGCACATGAACGAAAAGGGCCTCACGGGGCCGAATCTCATCATCGTGCCCACCTCGGTGCTGCCCAACTGGGAGCGCGAGTGTCAGAAGTTCGTGCCCAACCTGAAGATCCTGACTGTCTACGGCGCACGGCGAGAAGGCATGCTCAAGCAGATCAAGGACTCGCACATCGTGCTCACCACCTACGCCCTGCTGCGGCGCGACCTGGACGAGCTGCTCAAGTTCGAGTTCAACTCGGTCATTCTCGACGAGGCCCAGAACATCAAAAACCCGAACACCATCACGGCCCGCAGCGTGCGCAAGCTGGACACGAACATGCGCCTGTGTCTGTCCGGCACGCCGATCGAGAACAACCTCTTCGAGTTGTGGAGCCTGTTCGAATTCCTCATGCCCGGTTTCCTGGGCTCGCAGCACTCGTTCCAGCGCGGCATCGTCAAGCCAATCAAGGACGGCGACGAGGAGACGCTCAGCTATCTGCGCGGGCGTGTGCGGCCGTTCATCCTGCGCCGCACCAAGTCCGAGGTGGCCAAGGACCTGCCGCCCAAGATTGAGACCATCCAGTACTGCAATCTCGCCGATGAACAGCTCGAGCTTTATGCGGCCCTGGCCAAGAAGCTCAAGGAGCAGGTCATGCAGACCGTGGACGAGAAGGGCATCGCCAAGAGCCAGATGTCCATCCTCGACGCCCTGCTCAAGTTGCGCCAGATATGCTGCCATCCGCGCCTGCTCAAGCTCGACATGCCCGGCCTGAACACGAACCTGCCCTCCGGCAAGTTCGACGCCTTCCAGGACCTGATCACCGATGTCATCGAGGAAGGCCACAAGGTGCTCGTGTTCTCCCAGTTCGTGCAAATGCTGCATATCATTCGCAACTGGCTGCAGATCAACAAAACGCCCTTTGCCTATCTGGACGGCGCGAGCAAGGACCGCTTCGATCAGGTGGAGCGTTTCAACTCCGACCCGAATATCCCCATCTTCCTCATTTCGCTAAAGGCCGGAGGCACGGGCCTCAACCTGACCAGCGCCGACTATGTGGTTCACTACGACCCGTGGTGGAACCCGGCCGTGGAGAACCAGGCCACTGACCGCGCACACCGCATCGGCCAGACCCAGCAGGTCTTTTCCTACAAGATGATCTGTCAGAACACGGTGGAAGAGAAGATTCTCAAGCTCCAGGAGCAGAAGAAAGGCATTGCCGACGCCATCATCCCCGGCCAGGAGGCCTGGAAATCCCTCACTCGCGACGATCTGGAGATGCTCTTCGAGATCTAGCGCCTGCGTTCAAAAACAAATCGAGGAGGGCTTCGGCCCTCCTCGATTTTCTTTTTTAGAGCAGATTGCTTTTAAGACGCCCGCTCCGGCGCCCGCGGCGCAAGTGAATTGCGCCTACGCCTATGCGCGGCGGCAAGCCATGCCGACGCGTGGCTTATAGAGCATTTTCAAAAGCAAAATGCTCTAATACCGTCCGACCACAAGCTCTTCCAGACTCCGCTTTGGCACATGGTGCACGTTCGCCTCGTCGCGCCAGTAACGGACATCACCTTCGGGGCCCATGGACTCCACCGCCACGGTCTCGGCCGGAACTCCAAGGGCCAGAACCAGCAGAATCTCGAACCCGTCGGGCACCAAGATCATCCCGGCCAAGCGCGGCTTGTCGATATTGCCGATCATGCAGCCTCCAAGGCCGCGCTCCACCGCACCAAGCAATATCGTCTGAGCCGCGATGCCCATGTCCCAGGCCGTGAACTTCCGGTGCTTCTCCTCGCCCAGAATAATGACATACGCCGCGGGCCGCTCTCCCTCGACAGGACCAGGCCAGTCCTTGAGGTAGGCAGCCCAGCCAAGGGTCGGATAGATTTCGGTTGCCTTGACCGAATCCGCCACCAGCACGTACCGGAGCGGCTGCATGTTCGCCGCCGAGGCCGTAAGCCGGGCCAAGCTTGCCAGATGCTCCAAGACTTCCATGCCGATACGCTCTCCCTGCCGAAAGCGCCGATAGCTCCGGCACCGCGCCACAAGCTCCGTCATGTGCATTTGTATTTCTCCATGGTCTAAAGTGGCTGTCTTGTTCACTTATATCATCAAACGTCATGTCACGTAAGGGTTGTGGCCAGCACCTCCATGAGAGTAGGAACTGTTTTGCCACACGAAAGCCGGAAGAAAGGCTGCCGGATCCTCTCACGATGCATTCCAAAACGAGCATCGTCTCTCCCCGCAATAAAAGATCCCCGTCAGATGGCACTCTGACGGGGATCTTGATTGATTCATTCCGCAGTAGGAAAGCCAACCATGTCTTGGGCTCGCCGCTGCGTGCCAAAGGCAATTCACATTGAACCATACCGCTAAGGCGTGCCCTTCCTGATGGGATTCAGGGAGACCTGCGCCTTTCCTATTCTCGTGCGCCGCCTTAAAGCCGCGTATACGGCTGGGCTTTCTTGGCCCACAGGCTGTCAGGCCAAGTGCGCTGCAGGTCCTCGTAGGTCAGGCGCAGTCGGCTCGGGTCGTTGCTGGCTTTCCATGCCGCGGCCCCCAGCAGGAAGCGGGCTTCGGGCGCATAGGCGCTGCGGCCATGCCGATTCAGAAGCTGCTCCAGCAGGGGCACGGCGTAGTCGAACTTGTCCCCGTCGAAGTATACGCCGGCGCAGCCCAAGAGGAGGAAGGGAACGAGTTCCTCGGCAGGCAGGAAGCCGATCTCGCAGCGGTGAGCACGGCCTTCGGGATCAAGCAAGAGCAGACTTGGCGACCAAGTCACGCCATACTCCGACGAGAGCGGAATATGGTCGTGAGGCAGCCAGGCGGGCACGACATGCTCCTTGACTGCGCTCACAACAGAGCCATCGACGAAGGCTTCGTTTTCCTGCGCCTGGCAGGCAACGCAGTCGGGATCATGGAAATAGAGCAACACCGGTTTGCCGCCCGCTTTGGCCAGGCGCAAGGCGTAATCCAGGTCGCGCTCCCAGGTGATGCCCTTGCCAGCCACGACGCCACTCGGCCTTGTCTTCGGCTCTCTGCCGGATTCTATCCCCGGAGCCATATACCGCCCTCCGGATTGACGGGCAAAGGCAGCATGGACAACGGCGGGTCGTCACCGTAGACGGCGTGGTATTGGGCCCGACGGCAACGCTGGGCGTTATCCTTGTCCGAGCACAGCCGCTCTTTGAAGGCCTTCCGGAGAGTGGGCGACACACCCTGGAAGTTCTTGTACAGCATGCACTGATTGGCATATGCGCAGCCATGGCTCATGCCCTTGCTCCTTGTTTCGCTTCACTTAGCCGGAACCTTCCCGGTTTGTTCATAGAGTCCATTAGAACATACCGGGCGATTCGCCATCGGTGTGATTCCTATTGTCCTGTAGGATAATATCCTACAGACATCGGGTAGATAAACGAAAAAGGAACATCCAGGCATGCAGGTGCATGGTCAGGGCAAAACCGCGTGGAAGATGCCTTTGAGAATAGAGCCTATGGCCGCGCCAGGCCCGCCAGCTCCAGAGCCACGGCCTCGGCGGCGCGCATGCCGTCCACGGCCGCGGAAACGATGCCGCCGGCGTAACCTGCGCCCTCACCCGCCGGATACACGCCTCGGAATGTTACGCTCTGCAGGTCCTCGCCGCGTACCAAACGCACGGGCGAAGAACTGCGCGTCTCCACGCCAGTAAGGACGGCGTCGGGCCGGGCGAAGCCGCGCAGCTTGCGATCCAATCCCACGATGGCCTCGCGCATGGTTGAAGCCACATAGGCAGGCAGGCAATCAGCCAGGTCCGTGGGCGTGACGCCCGGCCTGTAGGTGGGCTGCACGTCGCCCAGGCGCTTAGTGGGTCGGCCAGCCAGGAAGTCCTCGACCATTTGGACAGGAGCGCGGTAATCGCCGCCAGCCAGTTCGAAGGCCCGACACTCCCAGCGCCGCTGGAACTCCACGCCGGCCAGGGGATGCGGCGAACCGAGGTCCGCCGGCTCCACGCCCACCAGCAGCGCGGAGTTGGCGTTGCCGCCGGCGCGGGCGTGGCGGCTCATGCCGTTGGTGACCACGCCGCTGGCCTCCGAGGCCGCTGCGATGACCTCGCCGCCAGGGCACATGCAGAAGGTGTAGGCCGATCGGCCATCCCGGCCGTGGTGCACGAGCTTGTATTCGGCTGGCGGCAGACGCGGATGGCCGGCCAGGCGGCCGTACTGCGCAGCATCAACCAAAGTCTGGGGGTGCTCCATGCGGCAGCCGATGGAAAAAGGCTTCTGGGACATGGCCAAGCCCAGGCCGTGCAGCATGGCAAAGGTGTCGCGGGCACTGTGGCCGATGGCCAGAACCACTACCCCGGCGTCGAGTTCCTCGCCCGATGCGAGCCTGACCCCGCGCACCCTGCCACTTTCATGGATCAAGCCGGCGACCTGCGTCTGAAAGCGCACTTCGCCGCCCAGGTCGATAATGGTCTTGCGCAGGTTTTCCACGACTCCAACCAATTTGTCCGTGCCCACGTGAGGCTTGGCCTGCCAGAGGATCTCCTCGGGCGCTCCGGCCAGGGTCAACTCCCGCAGGACGGTGGCGATGCGGCCCTCGCGGTCCTTGATCTGCGTGGTCAGCTTGCCGTCGGAAAAGGTCCCTGCCCCGCCTTCTCCGAACTGCACGTTTGAGCCTGGATCGAAGGCGCCGCCCCGCCAAAAGTCGTACACATCTCGGGCACGCTCGCGAGCGGGCTTGCCGCGCTCCAGCAGCAATGGCCGAAAGCCGGCGCGGGCCAGCATGAGCCCGGCGAACAAGCCGCACGGTCCCGCGCCCACGATGACCGGCCGCGAGAAGTTGCCCTGGGGCGCATGGGCCGGGAACTCGTAGCGCGGGAACTCGGCGCGGGACACGTCGCGCGGCTCAGCCCGCGCCAGTACGTCCTCCTCGCCGCGCACCTCGCAGTCAACGGAATAGATGAACAATACCTGTCCGCGCTTGCGCGAGTCCACGGAGCGCTTGCGCACGCGCAGGGTCAGGAGTTCTTGGCGTCGGATGTTCAGGCGGACGCAGGCTGCCTGGGCCAGGTCCTCGTCGGTGTGGTCGGGTGAAAGCTTGATCTGATCGATGCGGATCATGGGCGCTCCAGCGGCCGCCGGTTGGATATGCTGGTCCGCCGGCCGCTGGAAACGGTGCTTACAGCAAAGCGCTTGGCGCTGCCAGCAGGAAAAAGGCCATTAGCATGCATAAACGGGTCATCAATTGCCTCCGTCGGGTTCCGGGCGTCTCCCCTGACGCCATGATGCTGAGCAGATGCATAAAGGCGTGTTAAGCAACGGACTTTTGCCACAAAGCGGCCAGATAATCAACAGCATGAAAAGTTTACGTATCGTACTATTTAAATCTATTCCCCTCGCGCATGTAGAAAAGACTACATGCGCCTGCCGACGCAGCCCTCTACCGTTTCTTGAGGCTGCGCAACCGCTCGCCCGTCAATTTCGTGACAAGGTGGCGAAACACATCGCCTTGACACGCAAGTTCCTCCGGCATGGCCTGGATTGCATCCTCCAGATAGTGGATATCGGCCGGTGTGGGAAACTTGATGGCGAAGTGTTTGATGACCCGGGTAATCATGGCGATCACATCGGACTCATCGTCCCGGCGGAACTCGCCCTGCGGCGTGGCGGTGACCAAAAGATCGCCGGTTGCGGAATAGGAATGCTTGAGATCGGATCTGTCGAGCGTGAACATGGCGTCCCCTGCGCTGAACGAACATGCAGACAGTCGCACCTTCCCCCGAAGGCGGCCTGCCTGATGCGCCCCGCTCATTGTGCGCCCGAGCGGGGCATGGTTTCACGATCATACGCCTTAGGGGATTTCCATCCCCAATTGGCGGTATTCGTTCAACTTATTGCGCAGGGTGCGCACTGAAATGCCTAGCAGGTTGGCTGCTTGCGTGCGGTTGCCCTGGGTCTGGTCCAGGCTGCGCAGAATGAGATGGCGTTCCATCTCCGCCAAGGGAAGAATGCTGCCAGTGTCCGCATCAGTGAGCGACCCGCCGGCAGCCAGGGAGCCCCCGGAAACAGACGCCATGTCAGCCACAAATCCGGCAGCCGCGGTCTGGCAGACCGCAGCCATGTCCTCGCCCAAGGGCCAGGCATCCTCATCCAGGAGGAAATGGGCCGTTTCGATGGGTCCCGTGCCGGCCAGAAGCACGGCGCGCTCCATGAGGTTCTGCAACTCGCGCACATTGCCCGGCCAATCATACTCCAGAAGCCAGCGCCGGGCATCGGCGGAGAAGCCCAGCTTGGGCAGCCCGTAATCGCGACAATAGCTGTTCACGAAAAAGTCGGCCAGCAGGAGCACGTCATCGCCGCGCTCGCGCAGGGCCGGGAGCTTCAGGGGGATGACATTCAGCCGGTAGTAGAGATCCTGGCGGAACTTGCCATCCTTGACGTACTCATCCAGCCTGCGGTTGGTGGTGGCCAGTACGCGCGTATCGACTTTTACGGTCTCTGTGCCGCCCACGCGATCGATTTCCTGCTCCTGGAGCACGCGCAGGAGTTTGGCTTGCAGCCCCATATCCATTTCCGAAATTTCGTCCAACAGAATGGAGCCACCCGTGGCCAATTCGAACTTGCCGAGTTTGCGGCCTATGGCCCCGGTAAAAGCGCCCTTCTCATGCCCGAAAAGTTCGCTCTCCAGCAGATGCTCGGGAAGGGCCGCACAGTTGATGGCAACGAACGGACCGCTGCTGCGATCGCTGTTATTGTGCAGGAAACGGGCGAACTTCTCCTTACCGGTACCGGATTCGCCCGCGATAAGCACCGTGGCTTTTGAGCGGGCCACCTGCCGGGCCAAGGCCAGCACGCGCAGGATGACCGGGTGGCGACCGATGATATCGATGCTTTTCTTGACACTTGTAGTGGGCCGCGCAGGCTGTGGTTGGACCTCGGTCTGAACCGACCGAGGAGCGCAGGCCGTGACGGCCTCGACCTTGTCCCAGGCCAAGGGCTCAAGCCAATAGTCCTGAGCGCCCAACTCCATAAGCCTGTTGGCCTCCTCGGCCGAACCCGCATCGGTAAAGGCATAGACCGGTGGAAAATCGCCCATTGCGCCTGCGGCCTCGGCAAGCAGGTTCTCGATGCGATAGCCAGGAAACCTGACCCTGGAGAATACCACTTCGGGCTTGGACTTCTTGATGAAGTTCAATGCTCCGCTCAGGGTATCGGCCAGTCCCACCTCGAAGCCCGCTTCCTTGCAGCGCGGAAAAAGCGCCATCACGAATTGGGCCTGAGCCACGAAAAGTATGCTGCGAGACGACATCCCCACTCCTAGGGGTTTGACCCTTTATGCGGGCCCGGCATCACGCTCCGGCTGGAGCAGCACCTGGGCGGCCCTGCCGCGTGCCGTGACGCACCCATGGGCGGTTACGCCCGCCGTGGCTTTTCGCCACGCTTCAAACCTTGCCCGTCTGGGAACGCTTGGTGTAGGCTCTGCGGCCATGGATCACAAGACCTTACGCCAACTCTTAAACGATGTAGCCTCTGGAGCCCTTGCTCCTGAACAGGCGCTGGAACGCATCGCCCCGGCCCAGCTTGCGCTGGGCCGCAGGCTGGCTTGCGGCCTGCACCTGGATCTCGACCGAGCCCCGCGAACAGGCCAATCCGAGGTGGTCTTTGGCCAAGGCAAGAGCCCGGAGCAGCTCATCCTCGCCGTTGGCGGCCTGATCGAGGCCGGTCAGCCCGCGCTGGTCACACGGCTGGACTCCGCTCGCGGCAAGTACCTTGCAAAACATGTTCCGGAAGGCGTTTACTGGCCCACAGCCGGGCTTTTCACCGTCGGCCGGCCCGTGGACCTGTCAGAACCATGGCCATCCGCAGGTCAGGCAATGGTTATCGCGGCCGGAGCTTCGGATCTACCCGTGGCCTTGGAGGCTCTTGGCTGTGCGATGTTCTTCGGACTCGACTGCGGCCTGGCATCGGATGTGGGCGTAGCCGGCCTGCACAGGCTGCTTCAGCGCGGCGAGTCCCTGGCCAAGGCCCGGCTGCACATCGTGGTTGCGGGCATGGAGGGTGCCCTGCCGAGCGTGGTGGCGGGGCTGTACGGCAAGCCGGTCATCGGCGTGCCGACTTCTGTGGGTTACGGCACCGGCCTCGGCGGCATCGCCGCCCTCCTGTCCATGCTCAACGCCTGCGCGCCCGGCATTGCCGTGGTCAATATCGACAACGGCTACGGTGCGGCGGCCATGGCGGCAAAATTGCTAGGATAAGTGGAAAAATCTCTAGCAAGTCACTTAAAGTCGCGCGTAAGTGTAAGGAGCGATCGCCTTTCGCCAAACGCCTGCTTCCCGCGATAAACCTAACAAGTTCCGGCTCGCAGCGCGGCCTTGACTTCCTCTCCTGCTCGAACTTAGGACAAGCCCTGCTTCCAATCCAACCCAGCCAGAGGACGGCTCGTGACTGCAAAGCCTCTTGTCTCGTGCATCATCACCACCTGCAATAGGGCCCGCCTATTGGCCAGAGCCATCGACTCGGCCCTTGCCCAGACATACAGCCCCCTAGAGATCGTCGTGGTCGACGATGCCTCCACGGATGAAACGCCTGCGATTATGCAAGGCTTCATGGAAAGCCATAAGGACATCCAGTACTTACGCCACGAACGTCGCATGGGAGCATGCGCGGCGCGCAACTCAGGAATCCAAGCCGCAAAGGGCGAGTACGTCGCGGGTTTGGATGACGACGACGAATGGCTACCCCAGCGGGTGGAGATGATGCTGGCAGTCTTCGAGGATAGCCTGGCCTTCGTCTATTCAGACTATTACCGCCGCAAGCAGGACAAACTGAGTCTAACCAGCACGCCGTCGGAACTGACCCACGCGCTGATGGTGCGCGGCATCAACCTCGCAGGCACGCAGGTGCTCACCCGACGCTCTTACCTCTTGGAGGCAGGCGGCTTCGATCCATCCCTGCGCGCATCTCAAGACTATGACATGTGGTTGCGCCTGCTGGAGCAAAGACCCTTGGCCAAGGGAGTGGACGAACCACTCATGATTGTGGATGCCTCGGACCGTACCGGGCGGATTTCTGTGGATCGACGCAAGGTCTTTTCAGGCAAATTCCGGGTCTATCGCAAGAACAAGCGCTTCTTTGATCGCACGCTGCGAACTGAACGCCTCTATTCTATCCGTAAGGTATTGCATCCCTATCCGTCCCTTCATCGCGTGCTGCACATGGCGCCGCGCCGAGAACTGGCTAACGAACTCCGCCGCTGGATCAAAGGCAGACTAGTGAAGCTGCTGCGAACGAGCTGAATATCATAAGGAAAATATCTTGCGTATCGTCTATGTGAATTCGACGCATAAGTGGGCCGGGGTCAAAACCTGGACTCTTGATACCGCGGCCTGGCTCGCCAAGCACGGCCACGAGGTGACAATCTTCGGCCGGCCAGGGCCGTTCACCGACAAATCCCGCAGTCTGGACATCGAGACCTTTGCCCTGGAATTCGGCGTGGACTTCAGCCCTGCGCTCATCCTGCGCTTCGCGCGTTTCTTCCGCACCCGGCGCACGGACGTGCTCGTGGTCAATGTAGGCAAGGACCTGCGAACCGCCGGTTTGGCCGCTAGGCTTTCGGGAGTGCCCGTGCTGCACCGGGTAGGCCTGCCCGGCGACATGCGCAACACACTCAAGGTGCGTCTCATGCACCGTTTCATCAAGCCGCACATCCTCGTGCCCAGCCAAGACACAAAAGACGGCCTGCTCGCCTGTCTGCCTCATCTCAAGCCTGAAGAAATTGCGGTCATTCACACAGGTAAACCTGTGGCCAAGGAGCCGCCCGAGCCGGTGCGCCGACCCTTGCGGCTCATCGTCAGCAGCCGCCTCAGCTCCGAAAAAGGTCACGCGGACCTTTTACAGACTCTTGCCACACTGCAAGGTCAGGGTCTAGAGTTCACACTTGACGTACTCGGCACGGGTGCAACCGAAGATGAACTCAAGGCCTTGGCGATCTCGCTCGGCTTACAAAATCGCGTCAGGTGGCTGGGATTTCAGGCCGATGTAACTTCACATTTGCGCCATTGCGACGCCTTCGTGCTGCCTTCCTACGCCGAGGGGTTGCCCAATACACTGCTGGAAGCCATGGCCCAAGGCCTGTGCCCTGTAGCTCGAGACGTAGGCGGAGTGCGCGAGATATGGCCCGCCGCTAACCTGCACGGCCTGCTGGCCGGCATGGAAGCCGACGACCTGCTAGCGCCATTGGAATGCCTGCTCCGCGCGGACGATGCGCAGGTCATGACCTGGAAGCAGGCAGCTTGGGAGCAGTGCAAGGCTGCCTTTAATATCGATACCCAGGGCAGGCGCTTTGAAGATTTGCTGCAGGGGCTTATCGCTAGACAACACAAAACCTAGGAGTCGCCACTCCTAACGAAACGCACCTCGTCCTTCTCTCTTTCTGCCCAGACACAGCCGCCGAGTGTCACGCCCAAGACGAGCATGGACAGACCGAGCCACCAAACACGGAAAAAGCTGTGTGCACTAATGGCCGTGGCCATGTAGCCCATGTAGGCGCAACCGAAAAATGAGAGCAATCCCCAGTATTCCTTGTCCTGTCCTTGCCTGAGGCCCCCTGCGATTCTTTTGAGAAACCACAGACTATAGACCATCAGGAAGAGCATGAGCGTGGCGAAGCCGATAACTCCCGTTTCGGCTAGGAACTGCAGGTATATGTTATGCGGATGGGGGATGGTGATGCTATCTTGGCTAGGTACCAATCCCAGGGACCTAAACGCTGGGTTGTACGTGTCGACCCCAGAGCCAAGAATCGGCCAGTTCTTGAACACCTCGATGGCGAACGGCCATAGGTCGGTAATGCGGCCGTCCTTGAGCACCTGCGAAAAAGTAACTCGTTGTGGCCCAAAGAAGGCCAATCCGAATCCAACAGCAAGGGGCAAAAGGATCTTCTTCCAGTCGAATCCCCTGTGCAAAACCCACAGGAGCAGCAACGCTACGGCAAATCCGACGTAAGAGCTTCTTGTTCTTGTAAAAATCAGAAGGTACATCCCTGGAGCTAAGACTAGGGCTGTAACCAGCCAAGAACGCCAACGTGGCCAGTCCCGGGGCAGAACGTAGAAAAGACCCATCCCAATTACCAGCGATATAGATAGGACGTTGCCCACCCGCGCGAAAGATCCAGTCAGCCGAAAACTATCCGCGTAAAGTTTCCTGATGGGCTCTCCCCGAAATAAATCCACTCCTGTTACATACTGATATACACCATCTAATCCCTCATAGCAGCTCATTACAGCGAAAAGGAATGCTAACATTTTCAACTTCTGCTTGCCACGCGCCAACTCTATTCCTACAAAAAAGAAGGGGAAACTCCTGTATGAGACTGACCATAGTGTGTCCAGTCCTCCCTCTAAGTCAATCGTATGGAAACATTTGAATATGATCAGTCCGATCAAGAGCACATAAGGCCAAATCATCCCACCAAAACGCTTCAGATTCGAACTGGGATAGTCACTGCAGTAATACAATATCAATCCAACCAGAGCCAGCAGAGCTCCGATTTCACGAAAAGAGCGGCCAAGAGGGAGGAACAAGATGAAGATTCCCGCTCCAAGCCAGAGCAGGTTATATGCGTACCTGGCGATATTGGTTCGGTTAATGGCCTTTGAACACAAGGCAATCGTATCTTCTCCAATGCGTACCACGCCCAGACTCACTTATGTTTGACTAATGGGATATAGAAAAATGAATCAATACTAGCTTTATCATGACCAAGTCTTTAGAATTTAGCATTTAAAGAATCGTTTCGCCAGGACGAAATCTAGCGGCCTTTGGAAGCTGTTCCATGTCGGTTTGCACGCACGCCGCTTCCGCAGCTTCTGCTGCCAGCCGTGCTGGACTTAGGGCTGGCATGACTGCTAGAGGAGGCCTGGAGGTAGTCGCCCCGGCCAACGGCACTCGGCAAGAACCTGCAGAACAGGCAACTTCCAATGGGCATTCCCGCAAACATGAGTTCGAGCTAGAGGTGGCATGCAGCCTATCAAAGTTCTTTTCATCTCAAGATCCGACCAAGGACTTGCCAGCAGCAGAGTTCGCATCTTCGATCTTCTCCCTTACTTGAAACAAGATGGTATTGAAGGGCGGGTTCTGGTTAACCCACGTAAAAAGAATGTTTTTAAGCTGCTGAGTTTCCTCTCCAAGTTCCTCTGGAACGCACCTCGGCACGATATTGTGGTACTACAAAAAGTCATACCGAATACGCTTTTCGCTCGACTTGTACGTTTATTAAGCAAAAACTTGGTCTACGACATCGACGATGCCATGTACGAACTGCACCCGTCGATGAAGAATGATTCCTGGGCCAAACAACGTCATGCCAAGGGACTGCCGCGCCTTCAATATCTCCTGCAGAACGCCGATGCTGTGTTTTGCGGAAACGACTATCTTGCCCTCTACGCCTCACGATTCAACCCACAGATCGAGATTATCCCCTCGTGTATTGATATCGAGGAATACAAGCGTCATTCCAGGGTCAACCCAAGCGATACGAACTCGCCTATTGTCTTCGGCTGGATAGGCCATGCTCAGAACTTGGTCGATTTCGAGCCGATCAAAGACATTCTGCGCGAAACTCTTTGTGCCCTCCAAGGCCGAGTATTCTGCGCATTGTCTCTTCCAAGCCGCTTGAACTTGAGGGAATCAAGGCGGAGTTCGTCCCTTGGAGCGTTGAAGGGCAGTACAAGGCAATGGCTGCCTTCGATGTAGGTCTCATGCCGCTCATCAGCGACAACCGGTCTCTTGGTCGCTGCGGGTACAAAGCTATACAGTACATGGGCCTCGGGTTGCCGGTAGTCAGTTCACCCGTGGGAGATGCGGGCAGGGTCGTTGTCAATGGCGTGACGGGCTTCCATGCCCATGATGCTAAGCAGTGGCAGGAAGTCCTTTTTGCACTGGCATGCTGCCCAGAGTTGCGTCGCTCAATGGGACACGCCGGTCGGCAACGCGCCGAGTACGATTACAGCTATCAAGCCTGGGCCCCCAAAATAACTTCCACCCTGCGCCGCTTGCTGGCAGCGCGGACATGACATAAGCCTGTTGCAAACAGACAGTGCGGACCAGAAATACCCGCCAGATGCGAGCAGACGTGAAGCGTTCGTCCTCCAACTCATTGCTATGACCGAGTCCGCCCCGGGTCGACTCTTTTGAACCTCTCGCCGCCTATGCAGATATAGAAGGTAGCCCGAATGCCCTGGCTGCAGAGAAATGGCATCAGACAAAGCAAATTCTACTATTCTTAGGAACCAACATGAACAAGCACACTCACTCCGCCCGACGTGAAAAGCTGCGCCCTCTGCTCGCCCGCGAGGGTCTGGACGCGTTGCTGGTAAGTCTGGCAGCCAACCGCTTTTATCTGAGCGGCTTCGAGCTGCACGATCCCCAGTGCAACGAATCAGCCGGCTATCTGCTGGTCACCCGTAACGGCCCGGACTGGCTGCTGACTGATCCGCGTTATCTGGATGCGGCTCGGCGACTTTGGGACGAGGACAATGTCTTCATCTACGCTCAGGCGCGAAACGAGAAGATCCGCGAATTCCTGGCAGGGCTGCGCCTGGGGACCATCGGCGTGGAGTCCCAGGCCTTGTGCGTGCAGACCTGGCTCGATCTTTCGAACGGGCTTACGCTCAAGCCCACCAAAGGATTGGTGGAAGAGCTGCGCATCATCAAGGAGCCCGGCGAGATAGAGATCATGCGCCGCTCATGCCGCCTGAACCATGAGGTCTTCGGCCTTACTCCCAGGCTGCTCGTGCCCGGCAAGACCGAGGAAGCGCTGGCCTGGGAGCTGGAGCAGGCCTTCCGCAACGGCGGGGCCAGCGAGTTATCCTTCGAGACAATTGTGGGCGTGGGCCCCAACGCGGCCCTGCCTCACGCCATCCCCGGCGCAACGGCCATCCGCGAGAACGAGCTGGTGCTCGTGGATATGGGTTGCCGGCTGGGGGCCTATTGTTCGGACCAGACGCGCACCTTTTGGGTGGGCGACAAGCCGTCCGAGCGCTTCCAGCGTACAATGGAGCTGGTGCGGGGGGCGCAGCAAGCCGCCATCGACATCATCCGCCCCGGCTTGCCCGCCCGCGAAGCCTACCTGGCGGCATGGAACCACCTGGATCGGCACGGCGTGGCAAGTCAGTTCACTCACGGCCTGGGCCACGGCATCGGCCTGGAAACGCACGAACCGCCCAGCCTCGGTCGCCTGGCCGAGACCACGCTTCAGGCCGGCATGTTTGTGACCGTGGAACCAGGTCTTTACGATCCGACCTGGGGCGGCATCCGCTGGGAGTACATGGTCCTGGTCACCGAGAACGGCTGCGAAATACTATGAGGCCTCTGCGGAACACCGGATGCCCGCCCCGGAGGCACGCGCGACCCACATGGTCCGAAAGGCTTTATGTGGAGATCGCGCCGGAGCGCATGGCCCTGTTCCGCTTCTTGTTGGAAGCCAGGGGGCATCTAGCCTATTTTACGGTGCTCGACCGCAGGCGCGCCCTAGTTCGCGTGGTATTCAGCCCGGACATGGCCGCCGAACTCGAACAGGGCCTGTCCGAGATGGCCGAGAGCGTGCCCTTCTCCATCATCAGGACGCCCCACGACGGTCCTGTAACCTCTACCCCTAAACGCCCATGACGTTCCTGCACAAACAGCCCACACAAGACAGCAAAGCGGCCTGCCGCAACTGCGGCCGTCCCCTGAACCTGCGCCGCGCCTGAAGCGGGGTCATGCTACGCTGCAGGTACTGCGGCACGGAAGACCCCCTCTCTCGACACTCCGATAGCATTGACGACGATCTGGAAGACAAGTTGGCTTGGGTGCCTCTGGACCGCCTGTAAGTCGAACCTTGCACCGGGAGAGGCAGACGTCTCTCCCGGCTTTTCTTGGCCGAAATGGCATCACCCGACTCGGGGCTGGCCGCATCGCGGCAGCCGGAGTTCCCGATCTGGAAGCGAGAGAAAACTCGTGTTTAGCGCATGGAGAGAGTCCCGCTTGGCCTGCAGGCTGATAAGTGCAAGGCCCTGTGGCTGCCTGCAGCAATGCGAACTGATGCTCCAGGGTCGCTTATGCCTTGCCCTTTAGCCGGTCGGCTATGGCCAGCACAGTTCGTGCGTAGACGTTGTCGTGATTGTATTTGTAGATAACCTCGTGCCTGCGGTCCAGGACGAGGTCCTCGCGCCAGCCGTGGCGTTTGAGGAAGTTGCACAGGCTATGCACGGCGTCGGCCGTGGTGAACAGGTCGACGATCCCATCGCCGTCGCCGTCCACCCCGTAGGCCAGAGCATTGCTGGGCATAAATTGGGGGTAACCGATGGCTCCATAAACGGAGCTTGGGATATCCAAGGGACTGCGACCGGCCATCCTTGCGTAGCGTAGAAGCGCATCCAGTTCACGGTAGGCCCAAGCAGCCTTGTCCGCATTACGCGCCTCGATCCAGGCCTGCTCTTCCTGATCGAGCCTGCCCCAGCCGATGTGCGGCTTGACCCTCTCAAAGTCCGCCGACATGGCCATGCTGGCCAGGATCAGCAGGGCGTCGTCGCTGCCGGTGGTCATGCCCAGCTTGCTTTCGATGAGCAGGATGGCCACCTGGATCTCCTTGTCCACCCCGTAAAGGCTTTCGGCATTTTCCAAGACCCCGCGATGCAGGTCCAGGTAGCCGCGCGCGCCAGCCAGGGCCAAGGGAGAAAGATACCTGCCATAGACTTCCGGCTGTTCACCGGGTTCGCCGCGCGCTTGCCGGCGCTGGCGCAGAAGGGCTTGGAGCTTCGAGGCCATGGCCGAAGGGTCGTAGCGCGCTCTTGAGTCCCCAAACACGACGCGCAGCTCGCCTGGATCGTGTCCGTCATTGGCCAACCGCTCCAGGAGTGGCGTCCATTCCGTCAGGCCGGTACCGCTTTGTGGTAGAAATCGGCCGCCAAATCCCACGCCAAGCAGGAGCAGCCCCCCAATCAGGAGCCAGAACCAAGGATGTATCCTAATTTGTCGTATTATGAACATGAAGAGGTAAGACTCGTTTTGGCTCCACCCTAGCCCAAGGGTTTCAATGGTGTCCAGCCCGCGTCTTTACGCTTGGGCTCGTTTGCCATTCCATCTCGCTTGAATGCCTGTTCAAAAAAATATACACGAACTTAAACACGTTCCCTGCTACGATCATAACGAGCATGCACCAAGCCCCTGTGGTCCACACCGCCTGCGGCCTTCCGCGCCCTATCCTCCGGAACGCTCTGGCGGCCTTTCTGATGCTGCTTATTCTAAGCGCCTGCAGCTCGCACCGGCCACCGGTGGAACAACGCTCAATCGGTCAGCGCAACAATCTGGAGCAGCCGACGGCTCCGCCTAGCACGCAAGCTCGACCTGCCCAGCCTGCGGCCAAGCCCGTCCCAGCCGTCGAACCGAAGGAAATTGCGCCTGACGGTCGAGCGTATCCGCAAGTGCATCAGTCGGCTGCCACTTTGCGTCAATCCGTAGTGGCCAAGGCGCGTTCCGTGATCGGCACGCCCTATCGCTTTGGCGGCATGTCACCTGTTTCGGGCTTCGACTGTTCCGGACTGGTGGTCTGGGTCTACGAGACACACGGTGTCGACCTGCCGCGCACCACCTGGGAACAGACCCGCGCCGGCCAAGCCGTGCCTGCCGACCAGATGCATCCGGGCGATATCGTCGTGTTCAAGCTGGGCGGGAAGCAGCCTTATCTGCACACTGGAATCTACGCCGGCGGGAACACCTTCATCCATAGCCCCCGAAGCGGCGGCCGCGTGCGCGAGGAATCTCTTTCCGGGGCCTACTGGGCCGGACGCATCCATGCAATACGCCGCGTAATCAAATGATCACCGCCAGGTCGAAACGAAGGATACGGCCGCAGTGCCCCGCTAGCGAAGCGCTGCCATGGACTCGATGGCGAGAGTCAGGAATTCCGTCAATTCCAGCCCGAGCTTCTCACACTCGCGGATAACCTCGCGACGCACATTGCGCGCAAAGGCTTTGTCCTTCATCTTCTTCTTTAGACTGGAGGCCTGCATGCCGGCCATGCCGTCGGGCCGCACCAGGGCCGCCGCGCTGACCAGGCCGGTGACGGTTTCGCCGCAGCGCAGGGCGTAATCGAAGTCGCTCTTCGGCTCCACTCCGTTCATCTCCCAGGCATGGGCGCGGATGGCCTGGACTGCCTCTTCGGGCAATCGGCCCTGGAGCAGGTCCGCGGACGTGACGCCGTGGCGCGCCGGATCTTCCTTGGTGGCGGAATAATCCAGGTCGTGCAACAGCCCGGCCAATCCCCACATGTCCTCCTCGCGACCCAAGCGGCGGGCCAGACCGCGCATGACCGCCTCGCTGGCCAGGGCATGTTCGATGAGGTGCGCCTCGGGCGTGTTTTCATTGAGCAGACGCAAGGCTTCCTGACGTTCGAGCATGGGTGCCTCCGTGAATTCCGCCGCAAGCGATCGCCTGTCGACAGGTTTTTAACGAGAAATTCCGGCTGATGCAGCATGTGGTCAAAGCGCTCTTAGTAGCCCTTCAGAACACTGCTGACAACTCCCCGGACATACTGTTCATTCCAGACACATCGATTGCTTGAGTCGAAGGCAGCCTTGACGTACAGGCAGCCAACCACCTGCGACAACTCGGGAAGCGCATTGCGCCAGATCAGCCCATATGAACTCCGACCGGCATATCGATACGCCCGACCTGCGGACAACGCATCGTGCGAACAATCCGCGCATGTCGGTGCAGACCGCACCATGCGCCAATAAACTTCGACCAGCTACGGAGGCACAGCATGCCCTGGACCCAAGGGCTACACGTGCGGGCTTGGCATTTCGCCGCCCTGGCCCATGCCGGCCAGACCATGCCCGACAACGACCTGCCTTATCTCGTGCACATCGGCAGCGTGGCCCTGGAGGTCACGGCGGCTCTGGTTGCCGAAGGCGGCAACGCAGACTTGGCTCTGCCCTGCGCCATACTGCACGACATCATCGAGGATACGGCCACAAGCCACGCCCAACTGCAAATGGCCTTCAACCGACGCATCGCCGACGGAGTGCTGGCCCTGAGCAAGGACCCGGCTATCCCAGGCAAGCTGGAGCAGATGCGCGACAGCCTGCGACGCATCCGCGAGCAGGCGAAAGAGGTTTGGATGGTCAAGCTGGCCGATCGCATCGCCAACCTGAGCGATCCGCGCCCCACCTGGAACAGAGAGCGTCGCCAAGGCTACGCAGACGAGGCGCGACTCATACTGGAGGAGTTGGGCGAGGCATCGGACCATCTGCGTCTGCGACTGGCCTGGTGCATTGAACGCTTCCTGATTGACTGACGCCCGAGAACGCTTCCGCCAGCCGGAGCAATCGTACAAGACAGCACGGCTGGAGGTCGTCGCCCTGGCCCACGCCAAGGGGAGTGATCTGCCGGGTTCTGGGTCAAAGCGGCAGAGCAACATCCAAAACCCCAACACTGCACACCCGGCAATGCGTATTGCATCGCCGGATACGTGGCTGCCGCCAGGCCAGTCCCTGGCCTGGGCCGGCTATGGCCCAGGCGACTATGTAAAGGTCAGCTCGAACTTGTGCACGAAGGATATGGGATTGTAGGAGAGCTTGGCCTTGCGCAAACCCGGCTCATCCAGGTCCTGCTCGCGGTTGACGTAGCGATAGAACGAGGCCGTGTGGGCCAGGAATAGCCGATTGATAGCCTGGTACGCGCCCTCGAGGTTTGCGTGGGCCTTCTCGAAGTGGATGACCAGCGTGTCCTCGGACAATTGCTCGGCCACGGTGTAGGCCACCAGCTTGCCATCCACCCGGATGGCCCCGCCCAGGAGCTCGGGCAGCCGATCCCAGTTTTCCAGCACATGCACAATGGCCGTGTTCTCGGCCATCAAGGCCCCCGACTCTTCACAGTCGCGCCAGCGGCACCATTCGGCCTGCATGTCGAGGGCCTCCTCAACGCAATCGGGGCCCATCTCGTAGTATTCGCTGGCATGACCCGTCACGAAAGTCTCGAACTGCTCGCGCTTCTTGCGAAAACGCTCCCCCTCCAGATCGACCAGATCCTTAACCAGGTAGACGTAATCCCAATGGCCGCGAGATTCCTTGATATATGGCGAAAAGAGGTTCAGCCAGCGCTCGGCGAGCTTCTCGGGCACGCGGATAAAGCGCCTGCCCGCCACGAAATGAGCCATGGATTTCCAATCCGCCGCGGCCCAGTCGCCAATAGGCGCCCACAGTACCGGTTCGGGCAAGGTCTGGCGGATCCAGACAAGCCCGTCCTGGAAGGCCCACTCCAGGCCGTAGACCTCTTGCCAGCCCCACAGGTTGATGAAGCTGTAGTCCGAGGCAGGCTGCGGGCAACGGGCCAGGAGGCTCCGGTACTCCTCGCGACGGGCGATTCTAATGGGTTCGAAGCTGAGTTCCATTGGTGGCTCCGGTTAGGGTCTTGCGTCGCCGCATGGCGAATTTGGACCAGTCTCTGAAATGGAAGATACCTAAGGCCAGGCTGGACTGGAACACCTGAGATACGAACATGGAAATCCATACACCGGTGGAATCCCCCAGCACATGATGGCCAAGGATATAGGCTGTGGGCACGCGCACGAGCCAGGCCGCGCAGCCGAAGGCCAGCAGGTTGTAGATGGTTGCTCCTGCTCCGGCCAGGGCTCCGGCCAGGATCATGGAGGTCAGGGTGAAAGGAATGGCCAGCAGATTCCAGCGCAGATAGCCCATGGCCTGGGCCTGCACCGCCGGATCAGGGGCCACGAAGGCTGCCAGGGGCTCCATGACCAGCCAGACGCCCACGGCCACGAGCGTGAGCACAGCCACGCCCACACCCAGAATGCGGTAGGTCGCGCGCTTGGCCATGTCGGGCCGGCCCGCACCCAGATATTCGCCCACAAGAATGGAGGCGGTCATATTGAAGGCGAAGCCCGGCAGGAACAGGCCGGCCTCCACACGCATGCCAGCGGACATGCCGGCCAGGGCGGCCACGTTCTCGTGCGGCAGGCTGCCGGTGACGGCGAACAGGGCCAAGTAGGCCGATTGCCACACGACCTGCATTAGGCCGCCCGGCCAGGCCACCCTGAACAGATAGGGCCAGGCTTGGCGAATCCAGCACCAGGGGGCGAAGCTCTCCCGGCGCAGGAGCCCCCTGCGCCAGAGCACGAACAGGTTGAACAGCGTGCCGCAACTCACGGAGAAGAAAGTCGCCCAGGCCACGCCCTGATAGCCGAGATTCGGCAGGCCCCACATGCCCAGCCCCAATCCCAGGTCAGCCACGGTATTCACCAGCGCGGTGATGATGCCGGAGAAAAGCGGCACGAAGACCATGCGCTGGGCGCGGAACACGGCGTGCGTGATGAGGAAAAGGTAATAGACAGGCAGGAGCAGCAGGTAAACGTCCAGAAAGTAACTCGTAATAGGCCGCAGGCCGTCCGGCACCTGCAGCAGGGCAAGCAGGCCGTCGTCGATGAACATGCCTAGCGCGAAAATCGCCAAGCCCATGACCAGGCCGACCTCCAGCACTAGCCCGGTATAGCGCAAAGCCCTCCTGGGCAAGCCTGCGCCCATTGACTGGCTGATGGCCGCCACGCTCCCGTTGGCCACGGCCGTGGCTACCACCAGAAAAAAGAACAGGAGCTGGTTGATCATGCCCATGGAGGCCTGCACATCGCTGCCGATGCGGCCGGCCACCCATACGTCCACGAAGCCGATGAGGAAGTTGCAGAACATCAGCAGCGTCTGCGGCCAGGCCAGGGACCAGATGTCCCGCCAGGCGGCGGTGCGAGGCAGCGCAGGCGTGCGGACGGATTTGACCATGGAGCTCTCGTGATCGTCTTTTTTCGAAACAGGCACAACTACGAAAGCCGCACAACTGCGTCAAGGACGCCCGCCCTGTAATAGACCATGCTTCCGGACTGTGTCTTGCTCAAAACTCTTTCACTTGCAAAGCCGTCCAAAAGCGGTTATCGCCTCTTATTATGCTCAACTTAACATAAGCATGAGAAAAGCCATGAAATCTGCCGATGAGATGCCAGGAGAACTGCAACCAAGAATGCGGCTGCACCTCTGGCTGGAGGTTGAGGGCGGCATGGTGCTCGGCCTGGGCCGGGCCATGCTGCTGGCCAAGGTGCATGAACTGGGCTCGCTCAACAAGGCGGCCAAGGCCATGGGCATGTCCTATCGAGCGGCCTGGGGCAGGCTCAAGAAAACCGAGGACCTGCTGGGCCTGCCGCTGGTGGTCAGTTCCGGCGGCCGTAGCGGCTTTACCCTCACGCCGCTTGGCGAAAGCCTGGTGAAGTCCTTCCAGCGCTGGCACGCGGACGTGGAGCGCTACGCCCTGGAGACTTCCCACGGGTTATTCCCCTTCGAAGTCCGTCCCTTCGGTGGGCCGGAACCGTTCGAACCTGGCGAGCCGTCCGAACTCGATGGAGACGAAAAAGAATGAGCGAAAAAGGCAATGTCGGTCAATACACGTTCGATGAGTACCTGGACCTCATAGGCCGCTTTCACAGCTATCCGGCCCCGGGCCTCATCGTGGGTGGCTACATGGTGGAGATGGCCAAGCGGCACATGCCCGAAGGCGTGCTTTACGACGCCATCAGCGAGGCGGCCAGCTGCCTGCCGGACGCCATCCAGCTGCTCACACCCTGCACCGCCGGCAACGGCTGGCTCAAGATCGTCAACCTGGACCGCTATGCCCTGAGCCTGTTCAACAAGTTCACGGGTGAAGGGGTACGCGTGTTTCTGGATGTCGACAAGCTTGGGGGATATGACGAGATCCGCTCCTGGTACCTCAAGCTCAAATCCAAGCGAGAACAGGATTCGGACAAGCTGCGCCAGCAGATGCGTGAGGCAGGCGAGTCGGTGCTCACCATGCAGGCGGTAAAGGCGGCTCCCAGGTTCATCGGCAAGACGAGCAAGGGAGCCATTGCGGTCTGCCCCCTGTGCGGTGAAGCTTTTCCCAAGGCCCATGGGGCAATCTGTAAAGGCTGCCAGGGCGAAGCGCCATATGTGGAGACCGGCGAATCCGAGATTTTAGTCCAACCTCGCTTGGCCTCCGTGAGCGTGGAGCAGGCCGCGGGCAAGACCACCCTGCACGACATGACCCGCATCGTACCCGGCCAGAGCAAGAGCGCCGAGTTCAAGGCCGGCCAGCAACTCAGCGTGGGCGACGTGTGCCGCTTGCAGCAGATGGGCCGCATGCATGTCTACGTGCAGGGGGACGTGCAGCCCGGTCCCGAGTGGGTGCACGAGGACGAAGCAGCCGAAGCCTTTGCCGAGGTCCTTTGCCGCGAGGGTTCATTGGAGAAGAAAGGCCCGCCGCACGAGGGCAAGATCACCCTGCTGGCCGCCCAGGACGGACTGCTGGTGGTTGACGAAAATCTGCTGGAAGCCCTCAATCTCGTGCCCGACGTCATGTGCGCCACGCGCCACTGTTACTCCGTCGTGCGCCGGGGCGAAGCCGTGGCCGGTACGCGGGCCATTCCGCTCTATCTCTCCCGCCCCAACCTGCACAAGGCCCTGAGCGTGCTGAATAAAGGTCCGGTGCTGCGCGTGGCGCCCTTGCGCCGCGCCCGCGCCGGCCTGCTCATCACGGGCACCGAGGTCTTCCAGGGTATCATCCAGGACAAGTTCGCCCCCACGCTGACTCCCAAGATCGAAGCTTTGGGCGGCACGGTAGTCAAGACGCTCATACGGCCCGACGACCGCCAGGCAATCCGCGACGGCGTGAAGGAACTGCTCGGAGCCGGGGCCGATCTCATCGTAACCACCGCGGGCTTGTCCGTGGACCCGGACGACGTGACGCGCCAGGGTTTGCAAGACGCTGGAGCCACGGACATGCTCTACGGCATGCCCGTGCTGCCGGGCGCCATGACCCTGTTGGCGCGCATCGGCAACGTGCAGGTGCTCGGCGTGCCGGCCTGCGCGCTCTTCTTCAAGACCACGAGCTTCGACCTGCTCCTGCCTCGGCTGCTGGCCGACCTGCCCGTGACTCGGCGCGACCTGGCCAGGTTGGGCCACGGCGCCATGTGCAAGGAGTGCGTGGAGTGCAAATATCCGCATTGCCCCTTTGGCAAATAGCGAAAAGGCTTTTGGGGGATTTGCTCGACCGGCCACGCCTCGCGGCCGGAACAAGTCGCACAGGGCGCATTGGCTTGCCTGTTGCAGCCAAGTTTCTCTTTTGTTGGGCTGCATTTGCCAGATCCAATAATTATGGACACATGGCGCAACAGTGCTTCGGTAAGCGGCAACCTGCCCTAGCGCAAAATGACGCTCGGCTTTGTCGCGGAGTGTTGCTTCCGGCCTGCGCCCTTTACAACTCCCCTAGCCCGAGTTAAGTTCTTTTCTTTATCCGAATACCCAACCATGCAAGGAGGAACCAATACATGGCTCAGAAAAAGCACGAGCGCATGAAGGAACTGGATCGCAAGCGCAAGCGCCGCAAGGAACGCCTCAAGCAGCGCATCCACGAAGCAAAGGCCGCGGCCAAGTCCTAAGATCTTTGACTTCTTTTCCTTAAGTTTTATTTCACCCTCCTGTGGTGATGGTTCAGGCCGGCCGAAGCCTCGCTTTTTCCGGCCAATGCTTTTTCGTCAGGAGTTCAAGCATGCCCATTTACGAATACCGCTGCACCGACTGTGAGCAAATCTTCGAGGAATGGCAGACGGATTACAAGGAACGCGAGTTGATCTGCCCGGTTTGCGGCAGCAAGGCTAGGCGCCTCATCTCCAATACGTCCTTTGTCCTCAAGGGGTCCGGCTGGTACACCACCGACTACTGCCGGCCTTCCCCCAGCAACAGCAAAGGACCTAGCTCAACAAGCGATGGACCCAAGGCTGGCGGCGACGCATCCACGCCTGCCTCGGGCGGCGGCTCCGAATCCACTGCGACGGGAACCAGCGGGACAACCAGCGGTTCCTGAGCAAAAGGCAGCTTCGGCTGCCTTTTTCATGTCCGGCCTTTCATAAAACCCCATGTGAGCACAGCATGATCGAACGCTACACACGCCCTGAGATGGGTGCCCTTTGGACCCAGGAAAACAAATTTCGCGCCTGGATGGAGGTGGAGCTGGCGGTTTGCCGAGCATGGCACAAAGCCGGCGTCATTCCGAAGGAGGCCATGGCCGAGATCGAGTCTAAGACCGTCTTTCCCATCGATGAATCCTTCAGCGCCCGGGTGCTGGAAATCGAGGAGCGCACACGCCACGACGTCATAGCCTTTTTGACGGCCGTGGAAGAACGCGTGGGTCCGGTCTCGCGCTATATCCATTTAGGCTGTACGTCCTCGGACATCGTGGATACGGCCAACAGCCTGCTGCTTGCCAGAGCCGGCAGCTTGGTAGGCAACGCCCTGGACGTCCTGCTGGACGTTCTGCGCAAGCTGGCCTTGGAGCATAAGGGCCGGCTGTGCATGGGACGCACCCACGGCGTGCATGCGGAGCCCACCAGCTTCGGCCTCAAGATGCTCGGTTTCTACGCCGAGTTCGCCCGCCACCGGACGCGCCTGCAACAAGCCATGGATGACGTGCGCGTCGGCAAGCTTTCTGGCGCGGTGGGCACCTACACGGCGCTGACGCCCGACGTCGAGGAAACGGCCCTTGAGCTGCTCGGTTTAAGGGTGGATCCGGTCTCCACACAAATCGTGCAGCGCGACCGATACGCAAACTTCTTCACCACCTTGGCCCTCATGGCCGGTGGAGTTGAACGTCTGTGCGTGGAGCTGCGCCACTTGCAGCGCACCGAGGTGCGCGAAGCGGAAGAAGGCTTCGCCAAGGGCCAAAAAGGCTCCTCGGCCATGCCGCACAAGAAGAACCCCATCTCGGCCGAGAACATGAGCGGTCTGGCCCGATTGTTGCGCGGCAACGCCTTGGCCGCCATGGAGAACCAGGCCCTGTGGCACGAGCGGGACATTTCCCACTCTTCCGTGGAGCGGGTCATAATGCCCGATTCGACCATCCTGGCGCATTATCTGCTATCCCGTCTTGCAGGGCTGCTGCGCAACCTGCGCATCATACCCGAGAACATGGAACGGAATTTGAAAAGCTCTCAACAACTCTTTTTTTCGCAACGCGTGCTCACGGCTCTGGTGGAGTCTGGGCTCCAGCGTCAAGAAGCCTATGAGATGGTCCAGCGGATAGCCATGCTCTGTTGGGAAGAACGCCGCGACTTTCCCGAAGCAGTGCGCGCCGACTCTGCTATTGTCGGCAGACTGGGCGCAGACAGACTGGACGAGGTCTTCGATATGGGCTTCTACCTGCGTCACGAGGACGTAGTATATACGAGGGTGCTTGAATAATGGACCTGTCGCTAAAGAAACGCTTGGCTCGACTCCTTATGGAGAAGTCCTATGTAGCCGGTGAGGTTGTTTTGACTTCCGGGCGCAAGAGTGATTACTACTTCGACTGCAAACAAACAGCTCTGCATCCGGAAGGTTCCTGGCTCATCGGTAAACTTTTTCTGGATATGGTCGATGATCCATCCATACATGGTGTCGGCGGAATGACGCTCGGCGCGGATCCCCTGATCTCGGCCGTGACCGTCGTCTCCTATCTGGAAGGTAGGCCTTTGCCCGGTTTTATCGTGCGCAAGGCTTCCAAGGGGCACGGCACCAACCAGTATCTGGAAGGCCTCAAGAACTTCCAGCCTGGCGACCGGGTGGCCATGTTGGAAGACGTGGTTACGACCGGCGGAACATTGATTAAGGCAATTGAGCGCGTGCGCGACGCCGGCCTTACGGTCGCCACGGTGCTTTGTGTCCTGGACAGAGAGGAAGGCGGCCGTGACAACTTGGCCGCCGCGGGCCATACGCTCAAGCCCATCTTCACCCGAAGGGAATTGCTTGAATTAGCCCGTTAGGGCCCGGATACGCCGGTCCCCTATTACCCCGGGATGGCCACAACCCGTAGCGGTCCCATGGGCACAGTTGGTCATGCCCGTGTCGAGCTTGACGAATAAACACTGTAGGTGGTTTGGCCTTGACTCGTTGCCCCAAGCCCAGTTTGGCTCCATGCCCCAGGCATGGCTCACGTTATCCAGCGACTCCCTGCTTGCCTGGAGGCACACGTCCGTCCCGCGCTCGCGAGGCGCGAGCCCCAGTTCACCTGCAAGTCGGATTCTGGATCTTGTTCCTGCTGGTCACAGTCACGGCCTATCCATCGGCTGCGGACGCTCGGAACTCGGTTGACGAGCAAGGACCTGTAATTGCCGATGCCTTGCCCTTGAACGATTCGGCCACGGCTCAAAATTCCATGCCTTCGGAACCAGCGACTGTCAGCGAACCCGAGGCAGGCTTCGATGCCGGCGCTCAGGCCGGCATCGAAGCAGGCACAGCGCCGGTACCCACGCCGGAAGCGGCCCTCGTGCCCGAAGGCGATCCCAAGGCAGCCATGAGCATGGCCCCACCTGCGCAGACGATCGGCGACACTTGGCATCTTACCATTCCCGAACATGAGAATTCCCCCGTCCGCTTCCTGGCCATCGACAAGGCCAGCCAGACCTTTTTTCTCATGGAACGGCGCAGCCCCCTGCGCAAGGCCGTCGAACTGCCTTGCGCCACGGGCCAAGTGGCTGGAGACAAGTACCGCGAGGGTGATCTGCGCACGCCCGAGGGAGTCTACTTCATCCAACGCAAGCTTACCACCGGCCTGGATTATCAGCTCTATGGAGACATCGCTTACACCTTGAACTTCCCCAATCCCGTGGATCGCATCGAGGGCAAGACAGGGTACGGCATCTGGATTCACGGCCGCGGCGGCAAGATCGTGCCCATGGAGACGCGGGGCTGCGTGGCCCTAAACACTCCCGACCTGCATGGTCTAAGCAGCACCCTTGGCCGTGGCACGCCTGTGATCATCGCCCAGAAGATAGCCTGGCCGCCGGACGGGCAGTCCCACTCGGGCGAGGCCAACGCCATTATCGCCATGGTGCGCGAGTGGGCCAAGGCTTGGCAGAACAAGAGCGATACATTTTTCTCCTTCTACGCCCCGCGGAAATACAGCCGCTCGGGCGGGGAATCGTTCGAGGCCTTCAAAGCCAACAAGGAACGCCTGTTCGCACGCATGCCCTGGATCCAGGTCGTGCTCGACGACATCACGGCCCTTCCGGGCCCGGACTACTGGGTGACCGCCTTCGACCAGGTTTACCGCGCGCCAGGCATCACATCCGCAGTGCGCAAGCGCCTGTATTGGCAAAAGGACCCAAAGGGCGTCTGGCGGATCGTTGGTCAGGAGTACGATCAGCCTCCGTCTGACCTGGAACAGCGCTATATGGCCCACGTCACCAAATCTGTATCCGAAGCTTTGTCCTTGTGGCAGGCAGCCTGGGAACGAGCGGATCTGGATGGCTACGCGGCGCTGTACCTGCCCGGTGCGCATCAGCAGGGCCGCAACGGCCTCAAGGCCGTCATGGAACACAAACAAACCTTATGGGCCGACAATCCCCCCACGCGCGTTGAGCTGTCCAACCGACGCATCGCCCTGCATCCCAAAGGCATCGAAGTTGCTTTCCGCCAAGTTTACGAAAGCTCCAACGGATATACGGATACCGGAACCAAGACCCTCATCCTCGAACCACACGGCGAGCAATGGCTCATTTCCGCCGAATACTGGAGAAAGGGCAACTGATGGCAAGCTCCAAGTACAGTCTGCTGCTCATGCGCGACGATAGCCAAGTCCGGCGTTTCAGGCTCAGCAAAATATGGCTCAAGGCCTTCATTTACGCTGAAATCTTCCTTGTGACTCTGGCTTTGGCTGGGTTCTTCACGGGCTATCGCTTCTGGCTGGAAAGCCATAAGCTGCGCGTGGACAACCGTAACCTGCAGATTACGCTCACCGAGGCAAGGGTAAAATTGGAGCGGCTTGAAAATGTCGAGCAGATCCTCCAATCCAACGACCCCGATGAACTGCACGCTCTTATCGGCTCCGTTTCGGTGGAGACCGAGTCGCCTCAGATCCCAAGCAATATCGACCTCAACGAAATCTTCACCCATGTGGACCTGCAGCAGGCGAACGTGGATAACTTCCAGGCCCGACTACAGGGCGACAAGCTTCAGGTACGCTTCGACCTGAACAACCTCGTGGCGGACTCGACGCTCTCGGGCGTAGTGCATCTCGCCATCATCACACGCACGGGGCAACTCGTGCAGCCCACGATCACTACCGAGGACCTGAACTTCAGCATCCAGCGTTTCAAACGCGTGCGAACGGTCTTCGGCATACCCTCCGGCATCAAGGGCAACGACCTGTTCGGCATCCGCCTCAATATCCGTCGTAGCGATAACGGAACAATGGTATTCAGTGAAACTTTCCCGCTCAGCCAGATCCTTTCCTAGCCAGGCAAGCGTAACTAGGTCGCTTGCCCAGGAACAGGCGGGGGTTATGCCTTTCCCTTGCTCCGTCCGCCTGGTCCAATGGCTGACAAGGTACGTCCGCTGGCCACGCGCAGTGTATCGGCAGGTCACCAGTGCACTACTGGTCCTGGCGGCCCTGCTGGTCGTTGCGCGGCCCGCAACCGGAGCCGAGTTCACCATCTTTCAAGGCACGCAGTACCCTCTGCGCGTGTATATCCTGGAAGGCGCGAAGCCCGGCCCCACGGTCATGGTCCAAGGCGGCATCCAGGGCGACGAGATCGCGGGCTTTCTCACTGCCCAGCAGCTCACCCACGCCAAGCTGGACAATGGGCGGCTCATCATCATCCCCAGGGCCAACGTGCCGTCCATCCACAAGCGCCAGCGGCAGATCAACGTTGACCTCAACCGCCGCTTCGATCGCGATTACAACGAATTCTATGAAGACCATCTGGCCCGGGCCATCCGCTTCTTCCTGGCTCAGGCCGACGCCTTCATCCACCTGCACGAGGGCTCCGGTTTCTATAACCCGGTATGGGTGGACAATCTGCGCAATCCCCGGCGCTACGGACAGTCGATCATCATCGACACGCCTGTTTTCGAGAACAGGATTTTTCTGGCCAATTACGTCAACTCCGTACTCGACAGGCTCAACCAGCCCATCACCACGGCCGACTTCCGCTTTCGGCTGTTTTCCACGGATACCTTCAGGCCCGACTCGCCCCATGCCGAGCAGCTCAAATCATTGACCTGCTATGCGCTGAAAAACCGGTCCATTCCTGCCTTCGCCATTGAGGTGAGCAAGGATATCGTGCAGGTCGAATGGAAGGTCAGCCAGCAACTGCGCGCCACAGTGCTCCTCCTGGAGCAGTTCGGACTGCACCTGCAGGTAGCTGATCAGGATACGCTCATCGAGCAAGCGCGTATCGTAGCGCCGGTCTTACGCGTTGGAGCGCAGTCGGTGGGATCAACCAGACCGGCACCTCTGAAACTATTGTCTTACGAGCCGCTTGCCCTCACGGCCGAGGACCTTGGACTCACGAACGCGCAAGTCAAAGCCGGCGCGGCCGGCGCCGTTGGCGTCTTCGCCTCGGATCGGCCAGAGATCAACCTCCTGGAAACTCCGCGCCTGCCCTTAATACCTTTTAGATCCCTGGAGGTCCGCGCAGACGGGACTACCCTGACCAGCATCCCCGTGGAGTGGGCCGGCACATGGCCAAAGGCGGAGCCCGGCCAAACGCCCTGGTTCGTCTGTTGGCACAACGGGAGCCTGCGCATTATACCTGCGGGGAGAACGCTTGAGGCTGTCGTCGGCGACCAACTCGTGCTTGAGGGAATTCACGGCGGCAAGGATGAAGTGCTCAACCTCAAGGGCTTCATAGCCAACCGCACGCTCAATGACGGTCAGGACAGCGGGCCCGAGATCATCCTCGATCCAAGCATGTTCCTACAGCATTGGCTGGTGCCCACGGACAAGCCCGATGAGTGGCTCTGCCGCGTGGCGCGAGAGACTCCCAGCCAGTCTCGGGACGAATTCTTCATTCGCATCGTGCCGCGCAGGCTCAAGGCCTTGGTGCTTCAGGCCGAGGACGGCCGACGGATCGTCCTTGACTGGCGGGCAGGCGAAGCGACGCTGCTGGCGTCCGGCCGCTACACCTTGGCCGAGGCCTGGAGCAATGGAGCACGGGACAAGCTGCTGGCTCTGGCCGGTCAGACGCCCCTGCCCTGGGGAGATTCATTTGAACTCAAGAGCGGCGAGCGCCTGGAACTTTCCCTGCGCCAGATGACCACCTTCTCGCCCATCTCGTCCATGACGCTCATTAGCGAGACTCCGGCGCAAAGCAAAGCTCCAGCGCAATCTGAAATGCTTGGCGATAACAGTTAAAGGACGTTTGCGCGGGTGCCGAGGAGCTTTTACCCTCCCGGCCCTCTCGCCTGGGACTTCCGGATAAGGCGAGCCCCTCGCGAGTCATGCAATCGCTATCGGACTTCTAGAGCAGATTGCTTTTAAGACGCCCGCTCCGGCGTTGACGGCGCAAGTGAATTGCGCCTACGCCGAAGCTAGCGGCAAGCCATGCCGACGCATGGCTCGCAGAGCATTTTCAAAAGCAAAATGCTCTAAACTGAATGGCCTGAGAGACAAGCCTCTGTTTATCTACCTCTACTCTATACGTTGTAATATCTTCTGTACCACTCCACGAACTTGGCGATGCCGGTTCTGATATCCGTAGTGGGGCGGAAGCCAACGGCTTTGGCCAGGTCATCCACATCTGCATAGGTTGCCTGCACATCGCCTGGCTGCATGTCCACGTAATTGCGCAGAGCCGGCTTGCCGATGGCCTCTTCCATGGCCGTGATATACTCTTCCAGCTCAATGCTGTTGTTGTTTCCGATATTAAAGATGCGATACGGCGCAGGGCTTGTGCCGGGATCGGGGCGCTGGCCATCCCACGCGAGATTTGGCTCGGGAATCGCATCCATGACCCTGACCACACCCTCGACGATGTCGTCTATGTAAGTAAAATCGCGGCGCATTTTGCCATGATTGAAGACCTGGATGGGCTTGCCTTCGAAAATGGCCTTAACGAACAGGAAATGCGACATGTCAGGCCTGCCCCATGGACCATATACGGTGAAGAAACGCAGGCCCGTGGTCGGCAACCGGTAGAGATGGCTGTAGCAGTGGGCCATCAGCTCGTTGGCCTTTTTGGTGGCGGCGTATAGGCTTATGGGATGGTCCACGTTGTCATGCACGCTGAAGGGCATGCGCGTGTTCAAGCCGTATACGGAGCTGGATGAGGCATAGACCAGATGCTTGACGCCCGAGTGACGGCAGCCTTCAAGGATATTGCCGAAACCCACGAGGTTGGAATCCACATACGATTCAGGATGCTCAATGCTGTAGCGAACCCCGGGCTGCGCGGCCAGATTGATGGCGTAATCGAAGCGCTGCTCGGCGAACAGCCGGGCCGTGGCCTCGCGCTCCTTGATATCCAGGGGCAGGAAGGTGAAGCCCTTGAGAGGCAGGAGCTTGGCAAGACGATCCTTCTTGAGCTGCACCGAGTAATAGGGCGTCAGGTTGTCCAGGCCGACAACCTCGTGTCCCTGGGCCAGGAGCTTTTCACAAACATGAGAGCCGATGAAACCGGCGGCGCCAGTTACAAGCACGGTCATGGCATTCCTCTGGATGGTCGAGTTGCTGGACTGCCGCAGGCGATTCCGTCGCGGCCGGCGGAAGGCTATGTCACACCGAATGCTCACCCGTGGCGGGCCATTCACACGGACTTTCACCAAGCTGCCAGCCCGAATTCCTACAGGAGGTCGAGGCAATGCTCAAGCCGAGGACGCGAATCAAAACCCGCCTATCCTTGGGAAAATGCGCGGACGCGGAACGGACTGCATCGACAACTTGGCCGGGGCGGTGGATTTCTTCCGCTTCTAAACCATTTACGGCCTGGCCGAGGATCAGATATCATTTGGCGGTGGGTGACGCATGCCCTGCCCGCGCGCAAACGGTCAGGGCCATCCTTTTCCGTCCCGGCAGCAGTCCCGGCGGAACCGAACGCGGCGCAAGCCCGCGATCAAAATACTTGAGCAGGAGAAGGAATGAAGCCGATCAACAAGGAAGTCTTTCGCGCTTATGACATCCGAGGCATCGTGGACAGGGATTTCGACCTCGACTGGGTCGAGACCTTGGGCCGGGCCTGCGGCACCTGGTTTCACAGCCATGGCTGGACCAAGGCAGTTGTAGGCCACGATTGCCGCCACTCCTCTCCCGGCTACCAGGAGCGCCTGGCCAAGGGTCTTGCCTCCTGCGGCCTAGACGTGCTTCTGCTGGATCTCGTGCCTACCCCGGCCTTCTACTTCGCGGCCAAGACCCTGGGCTACCAGGCCGGAGTCATGGTCACGGCCAGCCACAATCCGCCGGAATTCAACGGCTTCAAGGTCTGGGCCGGCGAGACAACCGCCCATACCGAGCAGGTGCAGGCGATCTACGAAACCATGGCCTCCGGCGTTTTCGTCCAGGGTTCGGGCACAATAACCCCCCGGGGCATTGTGCCAACCTACCTCGATGCACTGGCCTCTCAGGCCCGCGTGCAGCGGCCCGTAAAGGTCGTGGTGGATGGCGGCAACGGCACGGGCGGACTCATAACCGCCGAACTGCTGCGCCGGGTCGGTTGCGAGGTGATCGAGCTGTACTGCGAACCGGACGGGAACTTTCCTAACCACCATCCCGATCCGGTTGTGGAAAAATACATGCATGCTCTGCAGGCCAAGGTCCTCGAAACAGGCGCGGCCTGCGGCATCGGGCTGGACGGCGACGACGACCGCATCGGCGTGGTGGACGAAAAAGGCCGGCTCATGTTCGGGGACCAGCTCCTGGCAATCTACGCCCGCCACATGCTGCGCGACTACCCCGGTTCCACGGTCATCGGCGAGGTCAAATGCTCGCACCTCATGTATCGCGAAATCGAGGATCTTGGCGGCGTTCCGCTCATGTGGAAGACCGGCCATTCGCTCATCAAGGCCAAGATGAAGGAAACCGGCGCGCGCCTGGCAGGCGAAATGAGCGGGCACATGTTCTTCGCCGACCGCTACCATGGCTATGACGACGCCACCTATGCGGCGCTGCGTCTCGTGGAGATTCTTTCCGAAGGCGGCGCGCCGCTTTCGGAGAGGCTCGCGCACTGGCCGCGCACCTACAGTACGCCGGAAATCCGCGTGGACTGCCCCGAGGAAATCAAGTTCGCCATCGTCGCCAAGGCCCAGGAGCATTTCAGGCGCACGCGCGAGATCATCGACGTGGACGGCGCGCGCATTCTCTTCCCCGACGGCTGGGGGCTCGTGCGCGCTTCCAACACCCAAGCAGTGCTCGTCCTGCGCTTCGAGGCCGAGAGCGCCGAGCGTCTGGCCGCACTCAGGCAAGAGGTGGAAGACCAGATCCAGGCCTGGATTCAGGAGGCCCTGGAATCGGTAAAACCCGTCACCTCTGAAGCCTGATCGGACAACCGCAAACGCGGCAAGCATCTGCACGCACATGCCGCCGGGCGCCATGCCCGTCAGCCGCCTCATGCCCGGGAATAATCCGAAAAGATCCGAAAAATCACGCGGGCAGCTTGTTCAACCAAGCTGCCCGCTTTGCATGCAAGGATCACGGATCTACTGAGCCCCAGCCAATTCGGCCTAACGTCGCTTGGCAGGCTACTTGATAGTCATCAGTCCGAAACGCGTCAGCAGGGATCTGTCCCTGACGCCCGGCGCGGCAACGATGTGGTAGGCCGTATACTGTTCCTCGTAGAGCGTGGTCCCTGGCATGCCGTCCACGGGCACGATCACGTCGAAGCCGCGAATGGCCGCGCCCACGGCCGTGTGCAGCACAGCGCCATTCGCCGCCGTGCCCGTGACGACCACGGTCTTTACGCCTTTCTCGCGCAATATTTTCTCCAGGTCCGTGCCCACGAACTTGTCCACGCTGGCCTGCACAACGGGCTCGTCCGGTCTGGGTTTCACGGGCGACAGGATGGTCTCGGGCGTGCCTCGCCGGGTGAGGGAATAGACCACGGGCATCTTCGCGGCGCGCGCCTTTGCAAGAAAGGCCGCTATGCCCGGTACGGCCTTGAGGCAGCGCGGGCGACTCGACTCGTTGCAGGTCAGCTCCTCGATGTCCAGAACGAGATAGGCCGTGGTCTTGGGATCCAGTTCCACTGGCTTCAGCTCAGGCGGGCGGGGAACAGTGCACGTGTTCCACAACTCGATGACCGAACGCTCCAGGCCGGTGTCGGCGCTCTGGGCGTCCGCGAGCGAAACGGAGGACATCAGTGCCAGGGCCGTGACAACAATCAGCGCAGGCAGAAGCAGGCGGTAATGAGTCATGAAACGTCTCCTTGCAGGATGAAACCGTCCGAGATTCGCCGATAAGTATGGCAGAAGCTCAAGCCATTTGAAAGCCTGCACTCTTTTAGGCCGGCCTCCCCCGCAATGAACCATCGCAGAGCCTTGTCGCGCGCCACCGCCACCACTTGGTTGCGCTGGAAGCTTACTTACGCATATACTCCCGCGGCAACGCCGCATCACAGCACTTGAAATAGGACTGGAAGCATGCCCGAACTGATGACCTTCGAAGCCCTGCTGGCCCTGCTTACGCTCACGAGCCTTGAGATCGTGCTCGGCATCGACAACATCGTGTTCATCGTGGTCATTACGGGCCGCATGGATCCACGACACAGGGATCGCGCACGCAAATGGGGCATTGGACTGGCGATGTTCACGCGCATTTTGCTTCTGCTGGGCATAACTTGGGTAATGCGCCTGACTGCTCCACTATTCCAATTGCCGGTGCTCGAACACACCGTCACCGGCAAGGACCTGGTGCTGCTCCTGGGCGGGCTGTTCCTGCTGGCCAAGGCCACGCTGGAAATTCACGAGAAGACCACGGGCAACCCCACCGAGCACGCAGCAGCCGAAAAGGCCGCCGCGTCCATGGGCAGCGCCATCGCTCAGATCGTCGCCCTGGACGTGATCTTTTCCCTGGACTCCGTCATCACCGCCGTGGGCATGTCCAGGCACATCGAGATCATGATAGCGGCCGTGGTCATCTCCGTTGTAATCATGCTGATCTTCTCCGGTCCGGTGAGCAACTTCGTTAACAAGCATCCCACGGTGCAGATGCTGGCCTTCAGCTTCCTGCTCTTGGTGGGCGTGTTCCTGGTGGCCGAGGGCCTGGGCCGACATATCGATCGCGGCTACATCTACTTCGCCATGTTCTTTTCGCTGTTCGTGGAATTCATGAATTTGCGCATGCGCAGGATAGGCAAAGCCTGAACAGCGGCTGGGCTAAGCTGAAGGTTGAACGGGCGCAAGGCTTGCCTTGCGCCCGTAGTGAAAGAAGCTAGAGCCTACTTCTTGGTCTTGTCCAGCTTGGTGATTTTAGTGCCTTGCAGCGACAGGTCGAACATGAGTCCCTTCTGCCCCAGAACGAAAGCCACGATGGGGTCCTTGATGTTCATGGTGTTGAGCGGCTTGCCCGCACCGACCTTAATCAGGGCCACCGAGGCGTCGACGCCGACTTCCCAGCCCTTGCTCTGGCGGAACTTTTCCAGCGCCTCCTGCTGCATGAAGGCGAAGATGAGCGTGTAGACCTGGCCGCCCGCCTGGAAACCGAAGGAGGCGGAAACGGTATTGTAGTAGTCCATGGTCTTGCCGCCCATCAGCAGGGCTCCCTCGCCGTACTGGCCGCCGATGCCAAGACCGCCCTTGTAGACATCCGGAAAGACCAGCACCCCTTTGGCGCTGTCCAGGAACTCCTTGCCTCCATTGACCTCCTTGGCGAAGCGCTCCAGGGCGACTTCCACGCCCGTGTCGATCTCCTTGGCCGTTGCGGCGAGCGCCTGTCCGAACGGCATGAGTGTAATGCAGCAAATGAGCAGGAATGCGGCTGCGCTGTTGCGAATGTTTGCGAAGCTCCCTTGCTTGATCATGCTCCACCTCCGGGGTTGTGCCCGTGGCCTGCCAAAAATGGACGCAGGCCACGATGCTTCAGCATAGGAGCGGCACGCAAGGCATGGAATGAGAACAAATGGGGGATTATATCAGCAAGGGCGGAAAGGCGCGGCGGGTGCTGGGCGGCGTAGGTGTCCGCAGGGTTCGGGCCGCGCTCGCAGGCGGGGTGAATATATGGGAGAGAGGCGGCCCCCTCTCCCATTACTTGAATAGCTCTAATTGCCGGGCGCGCCGGCCTTCAGCTCGCGGACAAGCTCGGCCACGGGCTTGCCGCCCGGCGCCACGGCTCCGGGATTCAACGCGAGCAGGTCTTCCCAGGTCTGCACGGCCTTCTCACGCTGCTTCAAATCATGCAGCAGCACGACGCCCTTGTTCAGCCGGGCGATCTGATGCGCGGGATTGACCGCAATGGCCTTATCGAACTGCTCCACGGCCTTGGCCGGCTGGCCGGCGGCACGGTACATGACGCCCAGGTCCGTCAAAACGTCGGCATTTCCAGGCGCGATCTCCAAGGCCCGCTCATAGGCTCGGATGGCTTTCTCGGCCTGGTTCGTGTCGAAATACGCGTTGCCCAGCTTGATCCAGGTGTCAGCGTCACCCGGCTGTTTGGCGGCCTCCGCCTCCAGATGAGCGATGTGATCGGCCATGTCCGCCGGAACCTGCGGCCCTGCAGGAACAGACGGCCCAGCCACGGGCGATGGCGACACGAGCTCCTGACGCGTTTCGTTGCTGACCACGACACCCACGAAGAGACCGGCGGCAAACGCCAGTACGGCTATGATCCCTGCCGCGGCCTTGGAAATACCCTTTTTCTCGTCCATGCACTTATTACTCCCTACTTCGGCTTGATTATCACCACGCGCGCGCCGCCACGGCCGGCGCGGAAACTTGCCAAGGGTCGGCGAAACAGCGTATGTCCCCCCGCAGTTCAATAGCCATCAAACGCTCCCTAGGGAACAGTCATGAGCATCTTGCTGCCCAAGCGAAGTGGCCGCTCCGCCGGCACGTCCCTCGTCCGCCTGCTGGGTCTGGCCCTGGTATTCCTGTTCGTGGCCTGGGCCTTTTGGCAGAACAACGAGCGGGCCATCGAGCGCATCAAGTCCAACCAAGCCATTTCCGACGCCACGGGAACCCTGGGCGGAGAGGATTTGGAAAGCGTGCGTTCCTTCGCCAGGATTCTGGAGGAACGCTACGGGCTGAAGTTCCGGCTGCAGGTGGTGGCCGATGTGCTCAAGGTGCCTGAGCAGGATCCCCGCACGCTCTACATCGGCCTCAATCCCGAAACACGCTTGGTGGTCCTGGAGGTTCCCGGCCTGGTGGCCAATGCCTTGGGCCAGGAATTTCTGCGCTACCTGCGCGAAGCGCACTTCGAGCAATACTGGAACGGCCCCGGCTGGCCCGAGGGTCTCAAAAGCGCCCTGGCGCTGATACTGGAACGATTGGAGGCGGTCAATGGCCATGGATAACAGCGTCACGATCTTTACCGATGGCTCCTGTCTGGGCAACCCCGGCCCCGGCGGCTGGTGCGCCATCCTGACCGAGGGCGAGCACAGCAAGGAGCTTTTCGGGGGCTACAAGCTGACCACCAACAACCGCATGGAACTGCTCGCGGTCATCGAGGCCCTCACGGCCCTCAAACACCCCTGCCGCGTGGATCTGTGGACTGATTCACAATACGTGCGCAACGCCATCGAGAAGCGCTGGATCGACTCCTGGCAGCGCAACGGCTGGAAAAACTCCGAGAAGAAGCCGGTCAAGAATCAGGATCTCTGGCAGCGGTTGCTGCCCCTGCTGGCCACGCACCAAGTGCGTTTTCATTGGGTCCGGGGCCATAGCGGACACCGCGAGAACGAGCGCTGCGACCAACTGGCCAGGTCCGCAGCCCAGAAGACCGGCTTGCCGGTGGACACGGGATATCCCGGCTAAGGCCGCTTGCACGATAAGCGGGAGGGGCTTGCCCTCCCGTCTCACCACAAGGGTTATTCAAGACAAGCCTAGCCAGGATCTACGCAGCTCATCAGCAGACCTCTCTTGCCTCATGACACGGCGCGTCCCCAGCTCTTGGCCATGGGATATGAAATACCTTGAGGCCTGGGCCGGCGCCTTCCTGATTACAACCCAGCCACCTGCTTCAGGTACTCGAAATCGATGGAGCTGGATACGAGTTGCGCGCCTTGGCGGATCTTGATCACGTCGCGCAGCTTGTGCCTGGAGAGGATCGTTTCCATACGTTTGGCCACGGTGTAGGTATCCTCGCGGACCATGATTATGGGGATCTCCAGAACCTCGGAACGGGTCAGGATGATGTCGTTGGGATAAAGATTGCCCGTGAGCACGAGGCAAGGGCAATCGCCCTCCAGGGCCACGAGCTGCACGTCGGAACGGTCGCCGCCCACGATGATCGCCGAGTTCTTGTTCTTGCGGAAGTGGGTCATGAAGTTTTCGACCTGCATGGTGCCGATGAGGAAATTCTCCACCACGCGCTCGGCCTTGGAAGCTGCGGAGATGACCTTGCCCCCGAGTCGCTGGGCCAGATCGCCGACCTTTATGGCGCCCATGAGCGGATCCTTGGGGATGACGCCCAGGACCTTGACGCCCTTGCGCTCCAGGAAAGGTTTGATCATGGACTGCACCTCGTCCATGAACGTGGGCGGGATGTCGTTGAGCACAGCGCCTATCATGGCTTCGCCAAGCTCCTCTCGGAGCACGGCCAGATAGTCGTAGTTGAGCTCCTTATGGAAGCGGTCGATGACCATCGCCTTCGCTCCCAGGCGCTTGACCACGGACACGCCGTCCACGCCACAGTACTTGCCCGAGTACATGGAGCCCGAACCTGCGATGAGCATGGCGTCGCGCCCCTGGGAAAGTCGTTTGTAGTTTTCCTCGATGGGCGTCATGAGATCTTCGCAGTGGCCGCCAAAAGCTCGGATCTTGAAATCCTGGGTCACGAGCACCGGCGTGACTGCGGCGGGATCGTCATCCAGACCGAGCACATCCTGGACGAAGCGGGCGTCCTCGTCCCCGGACCGGTCACCCACGGTGATCGGCATGGCCCCCACGGGCTTCATGTAGCCCACGTTGTAGCCTTCTTTCTGCAGCTTCAGGCCAAGACCCATGACTACCATGTTCTTGCCTGAGTATCCGGCTGTGGAGCCAATATAGATGCCGGCCATCGCGTCCTCCTCGTGGAGCATTTGCTTGCATGTACCAGGACAGGGCCTCGGCTTCAACTCGCGTGATTACTGGGCCGGTCATGGCCCGGCCTGCCCCGCGCCACATTTTGACGCAGATGCTGTTTACACGGTAAGCGAATGAATTCCAAGGAGGACAAGACATGCCCATGGACATGGATCGACTCGCCGCGATCCAAGCAGAACTCGACTACCATTTCGGACAGCCGGCGTACCTGGCCCGAGCTTTGACCCACAGCTCCTATGCAAACGAGCACGAACTCGCGCTGGAGAGCAACGAGCGCCTGGAATTTCTGGGCGATGCGGTCCTGGAGCTGGCAATATCCGAGTGCCTTTTCCAACGCTTTCCCATGGCGCACGAAGGCCAGCTCACCCGCATCCGTTCCCGTCTGGTCAAGGAAAAGACCCTGGCTCAACGAGCCCGGGATCTGGGATTGGATCGCCTCATCTTGCTCGGGCGCGGCGAGGAGAGCCAGGGTGGCCGCGATCGGGATTCCGTGCTGGCCGATGCCCTGGAAGCCCTGCTCGGGGCCGTGTTCCTCGACGGAGGCTATCTGGCGGCTCGGGAGTTCGTATCAAGGACATTCCAGGATCTGTTGCCCGAGACCGCGGATCTGCCCAAGGTCAAGGATTACAAAACCAGGCTGCAGGAGATAACACAGCAACGCTTCAAGATAAGGCCGATCTATGCTCAGCTTGGCACCAGCGGCCCGGATCACGCCCGCATCTACGAAGTGGAGGTACGCCTGCCCGAGGGCGCTTCCTTCGCAGCCACGGGCGCGAGCCTTAAGAGGGCCGAGCAGAATGCCGCACGGCTGGCCATTGAGCACCTGGGCGAAGACTAGCCAAAACAGGTGGACCAAAATGAAAAGGCGCCCCGAAGGGCGCTCTTTCACGTACCGGTAAGCTGGAAAAGCTAACCGCCGATGAGCTGCATGGCCATCTTGGGCAGGGAGTTGGCCTGGGCAAGCATGGCTACGGCGGACTGGGACAGGATCTGCTGGCGCACGAACTCGGTCATCTCGGAGGCGACATCCACATCGGAGATGCGCGATTCGGAAGCCTGCAGGTTCTCGACCATGATCTGCAGGTTGGTGACCGTGTTCTCCAGGCGGTTTTGCATGGCGCCGAGGTGGGCGCGGATGTTGTCCTTGGAGGTGATCGCCGCGTTGATGGCCGTGAGGGCTTCCTGAGCTCTGGCCTGCGTGGAGATGGTGCGTCCCATTGCGCTGGCGTCAGCGCTCATGCCCATGCCCAGCATCGAGGCCGTGCAGCCGCCGATAGTGATGTAATAGTAGTCCTCTGCGGAATCGTTGCCTGTGCCGAAGTGAATCTTCAGCGGGCCAGTGGACTTAAGGCCGCTGCCATCATGGGACTGGCCTGCCGTCATTCCAGGATTCTTGGAAAGATTGCCGTTGAGCAAATAAGTGCCGTTGAAATCGGTCGCGCTGGCGATACGCGTGATTTCCGAGGCCATGGCCTGGTACTCGGAGTCGATGATCAGGCGCTGATCGGAGTTGTAGGTGCCCGTGGCGGCCTGCTGCGCCAATTCTTTCATGCGTATCAGCTTCTCGTCCACGACCTGCAGCGCGCCGTCGGCCGTCTGGATGAGGCTGATGGCATCATTGGCGTTACGCACGCCTTGGTTGTAAGACGCGATATCGGCGCGCATGAGTTCGCGGATGGCAAGGCCGGCGGCGTCGTCAGCCGCCGTGCCGACACGCAGACCCGAGGACAGGCGTCGGGTGGACGTGCTCAAGTTGCCGTATGAGGTGTTCAGATTCCTAGCCGCGTTCATGGACATAAGGTTGTGATTGATAACCAAAGACATGCTCGAAACCTCCTTGTTCTAGCAAAACCCTTCCGTGTCGTTGTCTGCATTGAGCAATGCGGGTGCCATTCGAGAAGATTCATATATTGCAATGAGTTAATTAGAAGACCGGTAGACTTTTCCGCCCTTCCTTGGTCCGTGGGCAGGACTTTCTTTCCTCTACTCGATCAGGTGCGGCCAAAAGTACCCTGCACGGCTTCCCGAAGTTGGCTGCATGAAATGTTGAGCTATTACTTTCGCTGGAAATCCAATGTCTCTGTCCTGGCTGAATCAATTTGCACAGGAAATAGGAAGAGCTTTCCTTGTCCAAAGCTTAATCAGCAACGGCATACCCCTGGACAAGCTCAATTCGTTGGCAAATTGCCATAGGCTGCTCTAGAGCAGATTGCTTTTAAGACGCCCGCTCCGGCGTTGACGGCGCAAGTGAATTGCGCCTACGCCTACGCGGCGGCAAGCCATGTCGACGCATGGCTTGCAGAGCATTTTCAAAAGCAAAATGCTCTAAACAGCTTATATCGGCGGTAATCAGGTCTGACTGACTGTTGAAAACAACCATCCTGGCCCGCACAACCCATTTTTAACCAGGCTGCTAAGGGCGGACGGGCACGATACTTTGACTTGGCCGTCGGTAGCGGCAGGCGGGGCAACGGGCGGACAGTTTTAAAAAGGAAAGGCCGCGCCCGCTTTCACGGGCGCGGCCTTTTTTGCCGCTTACGGATTCAGGTCTATCGCTTGAGGTTGATGACCTCGCCAAGCAGCGTGTCAACGGTGGTGATGACCTTGCCGTTGGCCTGGAAACCGCGCTGAGTGGTGATCATCTGCACGAACTCGTCGGCCATGTCCACGTTGGACTGCTCGATGGAGTTGGAGGCGATGGAGCCTTTGCCGCCTCGGTTAGCCTGGTTGGTGATGGCCCCGCCCGAGTCCCTCGTGTCCATGAACAGGTTGCCGCCCTCGCGCCGCAGGCCCCAGGGATTGTTGAAGTCGGCCAGGGTGATGGCGAACAGCTCCAGGATCTGGCCGTTGGAGTAGCGGCCGCTCAAGATGCCGTCGCTGTCCACGGCCACGCCCAACAGCAGTCCGGCGGCATAGCCGTCCTGAGCCTGGAAGAGCGTGGACGAGCCCTTCTCGGCGTACGACGTGGTGGCTGTGGCCTGCAGCTCGCTGCCCTGGAACTTGGGCAGGCCGGCGATGTCAGTGCCTGTGGGATTCACCAAGCCCGTATTAAAGGTAGTGGACATGGTTTGTGCGTCAGTTACCGCACTCCAGCCGGTGGCGCTCAGGTTGCCGTTGCGCAGGCCAAGGTTGAGCTCAATGAGCGATGGGTTCAGTGCGTCGGTAGCGCTGGCGTTCTCCTCGCCCAGGAAGTTGGCCGTAAAAGTCGGATAGCCACTCTGGGAGAAATCGGCCAACTCCCAGTTGGTCAGGTCCTTGAAATCTCCCGGGACCGCGGGATTGAATCCGGCCTGGAGCGTGAAGGCGGTTTGGTTCTCCAATTCGCCCGAGGAGTTGAAGGACAGGGTGCCGATCATGAGCACGCCGGCTGCGCTCGTGTCCCGAGCGTTAGTGAGGACGCCGCCGCCGTTGCTGAAGATGCGGCCGTCTTCGGTGGGCTTCGAGGTGACCATGTACTCCCAGACCTTGCGGCCGCCGGAGTTGCTCAAGGTCACCTGGTCGTAATACACGGTCAGGTCGTGAGCGTTGCCGTTGGCGTCGAAGACCTTGACGGTGGCCTGATAGCTGTACTGCGCCTCGGTGAGCGGGGTCTCCTGGGTGCCGTCCCAGACCTCGAACATGGCGAAGAACGGATCGGTCGTGCTCTCGGCCCGGCTCTTTTCACTCGAGTCGAGATTGCTGATGACCGTGACGTTGGTGGTTTCTTGAGGCGGAGATTGGAAATTGTTCAGGCGGATGTCCGTGGGGGTGCCCACGATGCGTACCGTGTTGGTATTGGTCGTGACGCCGGACACGGCTGCCGTCGGGTCGGAGCGCTCCGCGCGCCAGCCCTGGAGCACCAGCCCGTTCGGATCCACCAGGTAGCCGTCCTTGTCGAAACGGAAGTTCCCGGCGCGGGTGTAGTAGCTCGTGTCCTCGTTCTTCTTCTTGACGATGAAGAAGCCCTTGCCGCCGATTGCCAGGTCCGTGGCCTCGCCGGTAGTCTCGAAACCGCCCTGGGTATAGTCCGCGTAGATGGCGCCGATGCTCACGCCGCGGCCCACCTGGCCGATGCCGGCAGCCGTGGGGATGTCCTGGCTGATGACATCCTGGAAGAACATGCGCGCACCCTTGAAACCAATGGTGCTCACGTTGGCGATGTTGTTGCCGATGACACCCATCTTGTCGCCGTGGGCTTTAAGTCCGGTGACGCCGGAAAACATGGAAGCTGACAGGCCCATAGGTCTCCTCCTTGATGATAAAATTTATCCCGGTCGCCTTTATGCGTCCGAGTCGTCGGTATTGTTGGAATCGCCGTCGCCGACGATTTCCTTGACATTGAAGAAGCTCACGGTCCGTCCATCGCTAAGACGCAGCATGGGAATGCCGCTCTCGCCGCTCACTCCGCTGACCGTTCCGCTGACCTCGGTGTAGACCATAACCGATTCGCCTTTGGCGTTCTCGGCGGCGATGGCCATGGTGTAGGTGCCGTCGGACAATTTCGCGCCGTTGAAGTCAGTGCCGTCCCACTGGAATTCGTAGGAGCCGGCCTGGCGCGCACCGACCTTCTCCGTATCCACGAGCGCTCCGTAGGAGTCGTAGACATTGACGTACATATCCGACACCGGCTCCTCCAGTTCGTAGAAGGCCTTGGTGATGGAAGTCCCTTCCTTGCTGACCGTATTACCGAATGCTCGGATGTCCTTGCCGATGAAGCTCACCGCGCCCAGCATGTCCTGACGGCCCGCGCTGGAGTTGAGGCCCTCGATGCCCTCGTTGATCTTGTTCAACTGCTCAAGGCTCGAGAACTGGGCCAACTGGGCGGTGAAGTCCTTGTCTTCCATGGGGTTCAGCGGATCCTGGTGCTGGAGCTGAGCCATCAGGAGGTTGAGGAAGGTCGATTGGTCCAAGGCGCCGCTTTTTGACTTGGGCGTGCTCGCGTACGGATCGATGGCCGACGAGGAACCCGTGATATTGGTCAGCATACTCATGGCAAACCACTCCCTGGTTTTGCTCTTTCGTTAAGCGAAAATATCCACTGAATCGCTGCTCACGCCCCTGCCCATCCCTGCGGTCACGGGGGCTTGAGTCGTTATTCCATTTTCTGCGGTCTGCCCGCGCAGGGAGGACAGGCGCTGCATCCGGGCTCGCTCCTGGCGCTCCTGCAAGAAATTATGGCCCTCCGCGCCCGACCAGGCGTTGAACCCGTGCTGGTTGGACAGGCCGGTCTGCACCTCCAGACTGGAGACCTTGAAGCCTTGTTGCTCAAGAGTCTGCTTGAGCTGGGCCAGCTGGTCGCTCAAGGCCTTGGCCGCTTCAGGAGAGTCGGCGCGAATCACGGCCGAGAGCTCCTTATCGCGGACCTGCAGCATGACCTGCAGCGAACCAAGTTCCTCGGGAGTCAGATTGATGGTCAGTTGCTGCCCGCCGTTTCCCAGGTTCTGCAGAATGCCGCTGTTCACCTGCTGAAAGAGTTGCGCCTGGGACGGCACACTCTGGGTCGGACTCGTGGGAACCTGAAAATTGGTCTTGACCTGCGCCCCCGCATCGGCGACCGCGCTCGTTAGCGGTTGCGTCTTGGGCAGGGTCAGCTTGTCCTGGGCTCTGTTTCCCAGGTCCTTGAGATGCTCATCCCTGGCCTTGTCGCCGATCGAGTCGTCCGTCTTTTCGCCCGCCTTATCCGCATGCTTTTCGCCGAGTCCCTGGGCATGCTTGGTCTTCATGTCGTTCTTGCTGGCGTTCAGGAGCTTGTCACCGGCATCCTGGCCCATGCGGTCGGCATTGGCCTCGCCAGAGGCCTTGGTTCGGGCCTGCTGCAGCACGTCGCCCACGAGCTTCTGCATGGCATCCATGCGCTGGATATAGTCGAGGCCGTCCGTGGATTCGTTCTGCATCACGGTGAGAATACCGCGCAGACTTTCGGGCGAAGCGAGCATGCGGCCGTTGGCGCCCGTGCCCTGGTTCAGATAGCCCCGCAGGGATTCCTTGCCACGGGCGTTCAATCCCAAGGCGTCACCCAAGGCCTTGAGTTCGGCGGGCCGCAGACTGAGAGTCTTGTCGGCCGGCAGGCTCTCGAGCTGACGCTTGAGGGCCTCCAGCACCTGCCGCGAGTTGCCCGCGTCAAGGCTCTTGACCAGGCTTTCGGCCTCGGCCCCGGAAAAGCCGGCTTTCTGGAACAGGCTCTGCAGCGCGTTGACATTCTCAAGGCCGATAGCACCGCTATTGCCCAGTCGCGCCTTGCGAGCCAGTTCCGAAAGATCGCGCTGGAACTCGCGCCAAGTCACACCTTCGGAGACGCGCTGCTCCAGGCGGTCCAGATCGGATTCCGCATACCCTTGCGCGCGCAACTCCTCGCGCACGGTGGAATATTCTTCCTTGCCCACCTTGCGATCTGCCACAGCGCGGCCTGCGGGCGAATCAGCCTCGGCCCGGAGCCGCTCTTCGCTGTTGGCCCTGGCATGCCGATCAGCCTGGACGTTCAAGGACGAATCGGAAGTGGTGGTTGGATTATTGGAGGCGACATGCTGGCTCAGAAGCCCAGCAAAGGCCGAAGCGGCCTCGCTGCCCGAACTCAAGGACCAGTCCGAGCTCGTGGTTCCGGCTTCGCGTCCATATCCATCGCAGGGAAGAATTTGCATCGTTGGAACTCCTTGACCAGCATAGGATCAAAAGCCGTTCCAAGTTGCTGCACCTAATGAATACAAGGAGTTGTAAAGAAACGATTACAAAAGAGGAGGTAGTTTTTTCCCTGCCGCGGATGGAAACGGCAGGTAGGAAGGATTAGGAGTCTGCCAGGAAGATGCTCAAGACTTCCAGCATCTCCAGGGACTCGCGCTTGGCGCGGAGGCTGTAGTCGGCGTTCTGCAGAAAGAGATGCAGCCAACTCGACAAGGGTCGCGCCATGGGCGGTACGGCCCTCCAGAAATTATGGTCCAGGGTGACGGCCTTGCCGGCCAGGCTGCGGCGCAACTCGCGACCGAAACGCGGCAATACGCCACGCAAGGCCATGGACAGCTTGGGCTGGGACTGCAGCAATGCCCGTGCATCCTTGGCGGGCCGATCCTGGCCCCACAGGCCTGCGCGCCAGCCGAAAAAAGCCGACCACAGACGGCTGACCAGTTCGCGAGCCTCGGGCGCGGCTCTTATGACGGGCCGCAAGGTGTAAAGCCCAGCGTCATCACGCGCGGTAAGCAGCAACCGCCCACCCGGCAAACGCAGCCGCTCCAAGTCGCCCGGCCTGTCCTTTGTAAGCAGCGAAGCAAGCAATGCCACACGGGGGGGGGCGAATGTCTCGTGGCAGGGCAAGCCGTCGCCCTGCTTGTCCAGGCTGTTTCTGCCGCACTCCCAGCAACCCACGCAACTTTTCGCCGTGCGCAGCACATAGTGCCCAGGCTGGTAAGGTCCGGTCTCCCAGGGATTGACCGGCCCCATGGAGAGGTTGAGCACCTTTGCGCCGGTCCAGGCCGCCAGGTGCATGGGACCCGTGTCCGGGGTGATCATGAGCTGCATGGTCTGGCACACGGCGGCAAGCTCGCCCAAGCCAAGGCGACCGGCCTGGTTGAGCACGCGGCATCGGGCGCGACGCTGGATCTCGGCGGCAAGCTCGCGCTCTCCGGGACCGCCGAAGAGCACCGGCCGAAAGCCTCTGCCGTGCAACTCGTCGGACAATGCGGCCCAGAAACCCGGGCCGGGCCGCTTGGCCCGCTCGCTGGCGCCCACGAACAAGCCCACGGCTCGCGCATTCTGGCTCAAAGTGCGTGGAAGAGGCCAGCGCGTGGCGCGCAGTTCGTCCAAGGGCACGATGTCCAGGGCGTTCAGGTCGGCCCAATGCAAACGGTTGTGCCGGTTGCAGTGTGTGAGTGCGGCTCGGTAAAGCTGGAAGAACCCATTGATGTAGTGCGCCCCGTCCGGCGCGGCCACGGTCCCGAATGTCGCCTCGGCTTGCACGCGTCCAGCCAAATCAGCGGCTTCGGGCCGATGGGAGAGGTTCAGGCAAAGCAGGAAGCGCTCCTTGAGCAGTCGCCCGGTGCCCTCCCAGGGGAAGTACGTCACGGCCGGACTCACGGACATCAGCGCCTCGTAGAACACGCGCTCGGCCACGATCCACACGGGATGCCCCGGATAACGCCGCGTCAACCACAGCACGAGGGGAAAAGTCAGGATGGTGTCCCCCATGCGCTGCATCTGCAGGATGAGGATGGGAAGCTTAGCCATACAGGCGTTGCATGGCGCGCATGAGCTTAGTAAGGCGCAAATCGTAGCCGTGGTCGCGCAGCACGCGCTCGCGGCCAGCGCGGGCAACGCGCTCCCGCGCGGCCGGGTTGTCCAGGTAGAAGCGGACGAGTTCGGGGATCTCCTCCGGATCGCGGTAGCAGATGGCTTCGCGGCCCAGCTCGAAAAGATCCTCCATCTGTTCGCGGTAATCCGAAAGCACGAAACCGCCGCAGGCGGGAACATCGAACACGCGCTGGTTCACCGCGCCCTTCATCTGCTTGCTCGTGCAGTTGAAGTTTATGTCGCTGAGCGGATAGAAGCCGGGCAAGTCCGAGTAATAGCTGAGTTCATGGTGCCAGCGCCAAGGTTCGCTACGGCCCTTGAGGGCTGTTTTCCATAGCCTGTCGCCGACAATGAGGGGCTCGAAAGGCAAAATCTTTTCCACGCAGGACAGGCGGTAGCGCCGGGTGGCTTCCCAGGTCAGCAGGGCCTCGTAGGCCAGGCGCTGCTCCAGGCTCGGCAGGGCCTCATATAGGGTAAAAAGATCCGGATACCCTGCGGCCAGGAAGTCGCGCACCGAACGCGCCTCGCTCGCGGCAAAGGCCCGAGCCACCTCGCGATAGGCCAGAATAAGCGGCCGCGGAGCCTTGGCGCCCTTTAGCCGGTGGCCGACCTTGGAGAGCATGGAGTTGCCCACGAAGGATATGCGCGCCCGCCAGGGATGATGGGCCGGCTGGTACGTCGGTCGACGGAAGCGCTCCAGGTCCACGCCCAGCGGCAGGTATTCCACATTGGCGAAGCCCTGGGCCTTGAGCGAGGGAACGTTGTCGCGGTCCCAGGCAAAGATTGTCGTGAGTTGACTGTCCAGGCGCTTGTACAGCGAAAGGACGAGGTGCGGGTTGTCGACGAACCAGGAGGCCAGCGGCAGCTCCAGGCGGGCTAGCAGCTCTATGAGCACGCCCTCGCGGTCCACGCCCAAATGGTTGATCGTCAGCACGAAGTCGGGCTTAAACTCCACCACGGCCGAAAGGAGCATCTCCACGAATTCGGTGCTGCCCCGCTCCTTGTCGCCGATATCTAAGAAGCGGTGCGGCACGCCCAAGCGCTTGCAGGCGGCTTCCATCTCGCCCATGAGGAAATAACGGCTGGACAGGAGCAGGAGCCTGGGAGGCCAGGACGTGAACTTCGGATAGCGCGCGCGGGACCAGAAATCGAAGCTGCGGCTCGCGCGGCAGCTCTCGCGCAGAGCCAGATAATAGCTTGGGCGCAGGCGCAGATAAACCGGGTGCACGATGGGCATGAGCGGCGCCCCACCGTTGGCCTCCTGCCAACGGGTCAGCTCCCGCAGGGCCTGTTCGGCGCTGGAGGCGTCTATCCAGGTAACGCCTGGGGCCAAACCGAAACGCTCGCGCGCGCCGCTCAGGTCCTGAATGGCCTTCTCGCAGTCCACCACGGCCACGGGACCGCAGCCGCTGCCCAGCAGCAGGGCCAAGGCATTGCCCATGCCCGCGCCGATGACCACGGGCAAGCCGCGGTTGGAGGCCAGGAATTCACGCGCCGGCCGCAACTCTGTTTCGGCCCCGGATCGGCCCAGCAATCGCCAGGTCTTGCCGTCGACGCTCAACAGAATGTCGCCGTCGCCCGATGGCGTGGCCCGATATGTGGTATTTTGCTTATCGTGCACTGGGAAATATGGGCAAGTTTCTCACAGGGACAGAATCCTGGCCAAGTCCCCTTCATTGGCCGCCACCGGGAAGATGGCGTCGAGCTGCACCAGCCGCAGGGTCTTGCGCACCTGGACGCTCGGGGAGAGCAGCGCAAAGCGTTTACCAGCCTCGTCGCAGCGCGACTTGAGCACGATGAGGAAACCTATGCCGGAGCTGTCGATGAAGGTGACTTTGGAAAGATCCATGACCACGGCCCGGCCCTGGCCCTCTACGACCTGACGGCCGCGATTTTTGAGTTCCTGGGCGTTATCCATGGTGATTTCGCCCGCGAAGCGGATCACCCTCGCTTCGCCTATGGTATCTACGCGGAATTCTTCCATGCTGAACTTCCGATGTTTTTGCGTATGACGACTTGATTTTTGCCTTCTGCGCTGCCGTATTCCAGCGCGTCCGCGAGTTTGCGCAGGATGAACAGCCCGCGGCCGCTCTCGGCGGATGCTCCCGGATTTTCGAAGCGCACGCGCTCCCAATCCAGGCCCCGCCCCCAATCGGCCACGCGCAATTCCACGAATCCCTCGGGCTCCAAACGCACCGCAATCTCCACATCCCCTAGGCGCCCATCGGGATAGGCGTGCATGACCACGTTGAAACAGGCCTCGCACAAGGCTAGATCGATATCGTGCAACAGCTCCTCGTCGAGAAGATACTGCCGCAACAGAAAGACAGCCGTCTTGGATAGCTTGCGCGCCTGATGCGGCGCGGCCATTGTCCGCAGGAAGTACTCTTCCATCTCAAATCCCGACCGACCGACCCGCTATGGAAGGGGCGGTCTGCTACGAGAGTTCCGAGGAGTCCAGCCAGATGGTCACCGGGCCCCAGTTGACCAGCTCAACCTCCATGTCGCCGCCAAAGACGCCTCGCGCCACCCGGCCGGGCAAAGCAGATTCAAAATCCGAGCCAAGGCGTTCGAACAAAGCCTCGGCCACGGCGGACGGAGCGGCGTCGGTGAACGACGGCCGCCGGCCTCGCCGGCAGTCGGCATACAGCGTGAATTGCGAGACCACGAGCATTTCCCCGCCGGCCTCACGCAGACTCAGGTTGAGTTTGCCGACCTCGTCCGCGAAAACCCGCAGATCCAGCACTTTTTCGATCATGCGTTTCCAGACCGGCGATTCGGGCAAATCCCAGCCGTCCTCGCGGCCGAAACCGGCCAGCAATACGAATCCCTGATTTATGGAGCCGCTCACGCGCCAGCCGGCCGGCTCGCGCACACGCACAGTGGCATGCCGAACTCGCTGCAGGAGAAAGCGCATGGCCGCCTATTTTTCGCCAGGCTCGAAATATGTTGCGGACTGACTGGATTTCTCGGCCACCGTGACCTCGACCAGGCTCACTGCGTAGCCGCCCAGGCGACCTTCGATCTCACGAAACAGAAAGCGGGCCAGGTGCTCGGAAGAGGGATTCTCGCCGGCAAAGGCCTCCAGGTCGTTCAGGTGCTTGTGGTCGAGCAGTCCCACGCATTCACGGGTGATGTCCTTGAGCACCTTGAAATCCAGCAGCATGCCCGTGCGCTCGTCAGTGCGATCGCCCTCGATGCTCACTTCGACCCCGAAATTATGGCCGTGCAGGGCCTCGCACTTGCCTTGGTAATGACGCAGCTGGTGAGAGGCCGAAAATTCCTCGCGCACGGTCAGCCGCCATCTGCCTGTACCCATCCCCTCTCCATCGATTTACCTTGCCTGCGGCAGGAAGTCCGCCGCTTGACGTTTGTCGCTTTGCATACCACCGCTCATGGCGTCCCACAACTACTTGGATCCCGCCGGGTCCGGCCGAAGACATCATGGCATAGGACCTGCGAACAAAAGCCCGCCGAAGCTTTACTTTTATTACGCATATCCTTAGAAAAAGCGCGTTTCCTTTCTATGACAACAGATAAGCAGACTCCGGCGTCAGCTCGCCAATGGATGTATATGCCCCCGAGAACTTACGATACGATCATCGACTTCGACGACGTTCGTCTTAGACACCTGATCGAGAGCGGCCGGCGCATGCTCAAGGTCAACGACACGCTCATGTGCGCCAGCCTGGGCAAGGAACACACGATTTTTGGCAAAGATAAAGCCGGCGAGGCCCTGGAAGTAGCCCTGGTCAATCTCTGCTATGCTGTGGTCTCGGGGGATTGGAAGCTGGTGGGTATTGCCGTGGCCGCGCTGGAGTTGGCCATTCCCTGCGGAAAAAACGATCCACCCGACCTGGAGGAATAAGCCCAATAAACCTCTTTAGGAAACAAGACGGATGCCTTGCACCCGACGACCATCCATATGCGATGGCCTTGAAGGCCATGGCGATATGTTTGGGGCTCGGAGGATCTTCTGGTATAATAATTAGTTGTTGGCGAGAATTCCAAGAGAGTCCAGGTTTACAGCAGACCAAAAATTACGAAACAAACCCAATCGCCCGCAAGCCCTTGAACATGAGAAGCTGAGCGAGGATCGCGGGTGCCTGCGCGCCCTTAATTCCGCCAATAAACCGAGGGGACCAGGAGCGCGCTGACCTGCTCAAGCCGTGCGCCACCCCTCGATCTCCTTCCAGAAATCCACCGTGGGCGCCACGGTGTAGCGCGGCCCCAAGCGAAGGCGGCAGCAGCCCTCGGGCAAGGTCAATTCAAACTGTACCGGCGCTCGGCCCGGATAACGAGCCAGAATGGCCTTGAGCGTGTCCATGCGACCGGAATCGAAAGCCGTCCTGGGCAGGTACAGCTCCACCGGATCCTCGCCAACCGAGACCACGCCAGACAGCAGACAGATATCTTCGGCCAGCAGCTTGGCCCGCTTAGACGAAGCTTCTCCGTCGTCACCGTCACCGCCTTCGATTTCGCTGATCTTGGCCGTTACGAGTAGCGGCTGGTCCCCTTCCATATGCGGCTTGGCCTTCTGGTAGACCTCGGGGAACATGACCAGCTCAGTTGCGCCGGTCAGGTCCTCGGCTTGGCAGAAGGCCATTTTGTCGCCGCGCTTGGTGATATGCTCCTTGACGCCCGTGATGAGCAGCGCGACCTTGACCTGCATGCCCTCGCCCATCTCGGCGCAGTCCTCCAGGCTCGAACAGCGCAGGCGGCGCAGCTCGTGGCGGAAGGCCAGCAGCGGATGGCTGGACAAGTAGAAGCCCAGGGCTTCCTTTTCGTTGCGCAGCTTCTCGTCGTCTGGCCACTCATCCAGGGACTGCTCCGGGCAGGCCACGCCCAGGCCGGGCAAGGCAGCCTCGCGTTCGTTGGTGCCCATGAGCCCGAGCATGGAGATCTGGCCGGACTCGCGCTCCTTCTGCTTCTTCTGGGCCAGGCCGACGGCGCGGTCCAGGCCGGCGATAAGCGCCGCGCGCGTGGCCCCAAAGCCGTCCACCGCCCCGGCCTTGATGAGGCTTTCCAGCACGCGCTTGGTGACCTTGCGCAGATTGGCCCGGCAGCACAGGTCCAGCAGGCTTCGGAACGGGCCATCGGCCTCGCGTGCGGCCACGATGTCCTTGATGGCCTCGTCGCCCACGTTCTTGACCCCGCCCAGACCGTAGCGGATGCGGCCTTGCTCCACCGTGAACTGACGCAGGCTGGCGTTCACGTCCGGCGGCAGGACCTTGATTTCCATATCCCGGCAGGAGTTGATGTACTTGAGGATCTTGTCCTGGTTCTCGATTTCCGAGGTCATGATGGCGGCCATGAACTCGTGCTTGTGGTGCACCTTGAGATAGGCCGTGTGATAGGAGATGAGCGCATAGGCCGCGCTGTGCGACTTGTTGAAGCCGTACTCGGCGAACTTCTCCATGAGGTCGAAGACCTCGTTGGCCGTGGCGTCGGCGATCTTTTTCTCTCGCGCGCCAGACAGGAAGCGCTCGCGCTGCTTGGCCATCTCCTCAGGGTTCTTCTTGCCCATGGCCCGGCGCAGCAGATCCGCCTGGCCAAGAGTATAGCCCGCCATGATCTGGGCCACGGACATGACCTGTTCCTGATAGACGATGACGCCGTAGGTGGGCTTCAGCACCTCGCTCAGGCTCTCGTGCGGGAAGGTCACGGCCACTTCGCCGTGCTTGCGCTTTATGAATTCGTCGACCATGCCCGAACCCAGCGGACCGGGACGGTACAGGGCGAGCATGGCGATGATGTCCTCGAAGCAGGACGGCTTGAGCATCTGCAAGTACTTGCGCATGCCCGAGGATTCGACCTGGAAGATGCCGTCGGTGTCGCCGCGCGAATAGAGCTTGTACGTCTCCAGGTCGTCCAGGGGCAGGACGTCCAGGTCCGGCGGGGTCAGACCCTGGAGACGAATGTTGTCCAGGGTATCGTGGATGACGGTCATGGTGCGCAGGCCCAGGAAGTCGAACTTGACCAGCCCGACCTTCTCGACCTTTTTCATATCGTACTGCGTGACCACGCCGCCCTTCTTGTCTCGGTACAGCGGCAGGTAGTCCGACATGGGGCCGGGACTGATGACGACGCCCGCGGCGTGCGTGGAGCAGTGCCGACACAGCCCTTCCAGGCGAATGGACACGTCCAGGCATTTGCGCACCTGCGGATCGAGATCGTACAGGTTGCGCAGCTCCTGCTCGCTGTCCAAGGCCTTGCCGATGGTCATCTTGAGATCTTCGGGGATGAGCTTGGCGATGCGGTTGGTCTCCGCGAAGCTCATGCCCAGAGCCCGGCCCACGTCCTTGACCGCGGCCTTGGCCTTCATGGTGCCGAAGGTCGTGATCTGGGCCACGTTGTCCTCGCCATAGTGGCGGGTCACGTAGTCGATGACCTCGTGGCGTCTGCGCTCGCAGAAGTCCACGTCGATATCCGGCATGGAGATGCGCTCCACGTTCAGGAAGCGCTCGAACAGCAGGTTGTAGGGGATGGGGTCGAGGTTGGTGATCTTGAGCGCCCAGGCCACGATGGAGCCGGCGGCCGAGCCGCGGCCTGGTCCCACGGGGATGGCGTTGCGCTTGGCCCAGTTGATGAAATCCTGCACGATGAGAAAGTAGCCTGGGAACTGCATCTTGCAGATGACGTCCAGCTCGTACTCAAAGCGCTTCCAGTAGGCCTGCTCGTCAACCGTGTAAGGCAGCTTCTCCAAGCGCTCCTTGAGGCCATCGCGGGACAACTTGCGGAACTCGTCCTCCAGGGTCATGCCCGCGGGCAGATCATATTTGGGGAAGTGAAGCTGCTTGAGGTTCAAATCCACGCTGCACATGTCCGCGATCTTGAGCGTGTTCTCAAGGGCCTCCGGGCAGTCCGAGAACTCGCGCGCCATCTCCTGCGGCGGACGGTAGTACAGTTCGCTGGTGCCGAAGCGCATGCGGTCCTTGTCCGCGACCATGGCCGCGGTCTGGATGCACAGGAGGACGTCATGCGCCTCGACGTCCTCGCGCGTCAGATAGTGGCAGTCGTTGGTGGCCACCAGCGGCAATCCCGTGGCATCGGCGCACTTGCGAATCAACTCGTTGGCCCGGAACTGCTCTTCCAGGCCATTGGCCTGCATTTCCAGGTAGAAACGGCCTGGAAATATCTGCGCGTATTCGTTGGCCGTGCGGATGCCCGCGTCCAGCCCCTGGCCCATGAGCACGCGCGGGATCTCGCCCGCCAGGCAGGCCGACAGGGCGATGAGCCCCTCGGCGTGCTCCATGAGCCAAGTCTTGTCCACGCGCGGCTTGTAATGGAAACCGTGCAGACTGGCCTTGGAAACCAGCTTGAGCAAATTGTGGTAGCCCGTGAGGTCCTTGGCCAGCAGCACCAAGTGATGACGCTTGGCGCCGGGGCCCTTCTCCTCCACCCCGCCCTCGCCAGCCACATAAACTTCGCAGCCCAGGATGGGCTTGATGCCGCAATCCTTGGCCTTCATGTAGAAGTCCACCGCACCGTGCATGTTGCCGTGGTCGGTGATGGCCACGGCCGGCGAGCCGAATTCCTTGGTCTTGGCGCACAGATCCTTGATGCGGATCGCGCCGTCCAGCAGGCTGAATTCAGTATGGCAGTGCAGATGGACGAAGTCGGGCATGGTCCTTTGGTCTCCGAGAACGGGCGGGCTGTCTATTCAGGGCAACATGAACTGAAAGCCGAGCATACCCTACTCGGAGCGGGAAGAAAACGCCGGCAAAGCCGCTCCTGACCTTGCATTCCGGAGTAAGCACCTGTCTTGGCTTGAAAAATGCCGATCAGTTTAGTGTATTATTTTCGGCCAAGCGCCCAACTGCGAACAAGGCGGAACCAACGTGGAGGGTCGGCACGGGTTCGGATTAAGGACGGGCCGTTCTTGACCGCAATAGCAAGGAAGAGCGGCATGCAACGATGTCCGGCCTGCGCTGGAGCCAGGAATCAATTCAAGATAGGCGTCCCGCTCTTGGGACTGAAGGCTATGGAGAACGTCGCGCCATCGGCTGCACCGTACTCCAGATTGCCGCCAAGCTGTTGCACGAGCGCGCCCAGGATCTGCATGCCCAGGGTCTTACGACTCTGCAGGTCGAACGTAACCGGCAACCCCACACCGTCATCGCGCACCGCAAGCGTGATCCGGCCGTTCCCGCCGGTCAGGCTGACGCGGATGGCTCCGCTGCGGCCATCGGGAAAGCCGTGCTTGAGCGCATTGGACAGAAGCTCGTTGACGATCAGCCCGCAGGGGATGGCCGTATCGATGGCGACCTGCACGGCAGCTACGTCCAGCGCAAGCCGCACCTTGCCGGGACCATGAACATAAGAATTGAACACATGCTTGGCCAAGCGCGGGATATACACGGAGAGATCGATTCCCCGCAGGTCGGACGACTGATAGAGCGACTCGTGAATGGCCGCCAGGGCGCGGATGCGGTTCTGACCCTCGCGGAAAGCGTTTCTGACCGTTGGGTCCGCCAGGGAATCGCCTTGCAGGCTTAGGAAGGCCGAGACCACCTGCAGGTTGTTCTTTACCCTGTGGTGAATCTCGCGGAGCATGATTTCCTTCTCTTCCAGCGATGCCTTGAGCCGCTGCTCCGCCTGTTTGCGCAGGGTGATGTCCACCATGCTGCCCTCGAAGCGAATGATGCGGCCCACAGCGTCCCTGATGGCGCGCGTGTTTTCCAGGACCCAGATGACGCTCCCGTCCTTGCGGCGCACCTGGGACTCGAAACCGCACGCCTTGTCATCCTGGCCGAAGCTGGCCAGGAAATCCGCCCTGCGTCCGGTGGGCACGTAAAGTTCACAGTCGATGTCGCGCACCGCCGCCACCAGCTCCGCGGGCGAGTCGTAGCCGAGCATGGCGGCCAGGGGCGGGTTGACCTCCTCGAAGCGGCCTTCGATGGTCGAACGATAGATGCCTTCGATAGCCTGCTCGAACAGGGTACGATAGCGCTCCTCGGCCTTGCGCAACTCCTCTTCCGCAGCCTTGCGGGCAGTGATGTCCAGGAAAAGCACCTGCACGAGACGCCTGCCGTCGAGCCCCACCGGACTGGCCGCAACCTCGACCCTGATCTCCCTGCCGTCCTGGCGCACGAAGATCTGCTCATCCAAGGGCACGCTTTGGCCTAATTGCAGGTGCTCGACAACATAGGCATCGACGCGCGAGTGAAAATCAGGATGCACGAAGCTCAGATTGGGCTTGCCCACGATATCGGCTGGTGAAACCTCGCCCAGGAATTCGGCGCAACGGCGGTTGGCATATACGATGCGCGTTCCGTCATGCATGAAGATGCCGACCGGCGCGAAATCGAGCAGGCGGTGAAAGTGCTCCTCCACACTGCGCAACTCCGCTTCGGCCCTGCGCATTGACAGAGCCCGCTTGGCGAACCACGCGCCCGCGGCGACCAGCAAGAGGAAGGCTGGCAGAAGCACGAGGCAGGCTGTCAGACTGTTGGGATAAACGGCTGAGGAGGCTGGCAGCGCAAGGGGTTGGGCTAAGGCCTGCAGGCCGAACGGAGTGCAAAGAAAGGCAATGCACACAGCCATGCATGCTCCGGCCAATATGGTATGTCCGATTAACCTTCGCCGGTCCGCCCTGCAATTGGGCACCTTATCCCTGGGCAGATGGCATGGGCTCTGCGTCGGCATAAATCGGCAACCTTGTTTTCACGGCATTCAATCCCAGTTATTAAATACGCGATCCGAATACACGTTAGGCAACCCTCTGTAAAGCATGCACTCACCAGATGCAGCATGTGCGCATCTATTAGAGCATATTGCTTTTAAGACGCCCGCTCCGGCGTTGACGGCGCAAGTGAATTGCGCCTACGCCGAAGCTAGCGGCAAGCCATGCCGACGCATGGCTTGCAGAGCATTTTCAAAAGCAAATGCTCTAAAAAAGAGGGAGCGAGGACAATGCCCCCGCTCCCTCAAGATATGCCGCGACGCGGCCGGTTTACAGTTTGGAGCCCACGAGCTTGATGGTGCGCAGGAGCTGGTTGTTGAAGCCCATCTCGTTGTCGTACCATACGAGCACCTTGACCAGGGTGCCGCCGTTGACCATGGTGCTCAGGCCGTCCACCACGCCGCCGTGCGTGTCCCCCACGATGTCGCCGGACACGACGTACTCCTCGGTGTAACCCAGGGTTTCGTTGGCCGCGGCTTTGAAGACTTCGTTGACCTGCTCCTTGGAGGTGGACTTCTCCACCACGCACACGAGATCAACCAGCGAGCCGTCCGGGGCCGGGCCACGGATGGCCATGCCGTCGATCTTGCCCTTGAGGTCGGGAAGCACCTCGCTCACGGCCTTGGCCGCGCCCGTGGTGGTGGGCACGAAGTTCAGGGCCGCGGCGCGGCCGCGGCGCGGATCCTTGGGCTGGGCGCTGTCCAGGAGAGCTTGGCTCGTGGTGTAGGCATGCACCGTGGTCATGACCGCCTGCTTGACGGTAAACTTCTCGTGCAGGACCTTAATCGCGGGCGCCAGACAGTTCGTGGTGCACGAGGCATTGGAGATGATGTGGTGCTTGGCCGGGTCGTAGCCCTGGTGGTTCACGTTGTAGACCACGGTCGCGTCCACACCCTTGCCCGGCGCGCTGATGATGACCTTCTTGGCCCCGCAGTCCAGGTGCTTCTGACAGGACTCGCGGTCACGGAACTTGCCCGTGGCCTCGACCACGATGTCCACGCCGAGCTTGCCCCATTGCCACTTGCCGGCCTCGTCACTGGTCATGAGGATTTTCTTGCCGTCAATGACGATGCCATCCTTCTCGGCCTTGACCTCGCCCTTCCAGTTGCCATGCACGGAGTCGTACTTGAAGGTATAAGCGTAGATGGAGGGGTCCTTGCGCGCGTTGAACACGACCAGCTCGACATCCTTATCTTGAACCATGAGCCGAGCCAGGTTCTTGCCGATGCGGCCGAAGCCGTTGAGTCCGATCTTGATTGCCATATGCTTCTCTCCCGAGTGAAAGGTTGCCTGCTATAGCTCCCAGTATAGACCAGCTTCCACATGAGGACACAACCCCGCCGGTCGTCGGCCGGCCGGGAGTTCTCGCTGATCAGGCCTTGCCCGAGCAGCCCAGGACATTGCGCATCTTGCGCTGGACCATCTGCTTGACCGCCTCGCGAGCCGGCTTGAGGTAGGAACGCGGGTCGAAGTCTTCGGGCTTTTCGGCAAAATGCTTGCGGATGATGGCGGTCATGGCCAGGCGGATATCCGTGTCGATGTTGATCTTGCACACGGCCATGGAAGCCGCCTTGCGCAAAAGCTCCTCGGGCACGCCCACGGCGCTGCCTATCTTGCCGCCGTATTTGTTGGCCATGTCCACGAACTCCTGCGGCACGCTGGACGCGCCGTGAAGCACGATGGGATAACCGGGCAGAAGCTTGCCGATCTTTTCCAGCCGCTCGAAGTCCAGGGTCGGGTTGGAGCCCTGCTTGAATTTGTACGCGCCGTGCGAGGTGCCTATGGCAATGGCCAGGGAATCGCAGCCCGTACGCTGCACGAACTCCACGGCCTGGTCCGGGTCGGTGTAGATGGTCTTCTCGGCGCGTACCTCGTCCTCCACGCCAGCCAGCACGCCCAATTCGCCCTCGACCCACACGCCCTTGTCGCGGGCGCACTCGACCACGGCCTTGGTGACCTTTATGTTTTCCTCATAGGGCAGGTGCGAGCCGTCGATCATAACCGAGGTGAAGCCGGCCTCGATGACTTCCTTGCAGATGGTGTAGTCCTGTCCGTGATCCAGATGCAGGGCCACGGGTAGGTCCGTGCGGGCCACGGCGGCTTCCATGAGCTTGATGATATAGTCCTGGCCCGCGTACTTGCGCGCTCCGGCCGAGACCTGCAGGATGAGCGGCGCGCGCTCTTCCTCGCCCGCGGACATGATGCCCTGGATGATTTCCATATTGTTGACGTTGAATGCGCCAACGGCATAGCCGCCGGAATAGGCTTTCTTGAACATTTCGGCTGGGGACACGAGGGGCATGGCTTTCTCCTTGAGTGCTGACGGCACCCTTCCCGTTTCAGGGTGCCGCGCGGCGGAAGTGATATGGATTCAGGACCTTTTCAGGGTCCCCTTCAGGTACTCGAGGGTGTGCTCGCAAGTGAAATCGAAACGCAGAGGCGTGAGCGTAATGTGACCTTCGGTGAGCAGGGCGCGATCAGATGCGGCGTCGAGCTTCTCTGGCGGTATAACACCATCCAGCCAGTAGTACGGCCGTCCGCGAGGGTCATTCCGCTGTTCGTACCAGTCCTCGTAAGGCACGGGTGTCTGGCGGCAGAGTGTGAGCCCCTTGGCTTCGGACAAGGGACAATGCGGGAAATTCAGGTTGAGCACGGTTTTGTCCGGTATGGCGCTCCAATCAAAATCCTGGACGAAACGCGCGGTCCAGGCGGCCTGCTCGCCCGGATCCTGAAGGTGAAAGGTATCCATGGATACGGCCAGGGCCGGATAGCCCATGAGCACGCCCTCCGTGGCCGCCGAAACCGTGCCCGAATAGAGGATATCCACGCCCACGTTGGCTCCGGCGTTTATGCCCGAGACCACCAGGTCGGGCTTGGCCTCCAGCAGCGTGCTGATGCCGAGCTTGACGCAGTCGGCCGGCGTGCCGGAGACGCCCTGGCCCCGGAAGCCGTTCTCCACGAATTCCTTGACCCGCAGGGGCATGGCAAAGGTAATGGCGTGCCCCACAGCGCTCATCTCGGAGATGGGCGCGACGCAGTGCACTTCAAGCCCGGCACGCTTGAGTTCGCGATAGAGCGCGCGCAGGCCCGGAGCCTGGATGCCGTCGTCGTTGGTCAGGAGTATACGCATCGATCCTCTTTGGGCGGTTGCCTTATGATGGAGGATTCCGGCTGCCTGCGCCCGTTGGACGAGACAGCGCCAAACCCATGGTTGCGCCAGCAGAAAACTATATATGAAAATACGATAAGGCTGCAACTCCCAGGCGCGCACCACGAAGCCACGCGGGCCAAATAATTCAGCATAGCCCGATGCCTGGTCCGGTCAAGTCCGGCGCGGGGAGCAATAAATCAATCCAGGGCAACCTGGCGATAGGTTTATGATCCCCTGGTATTTTTTTAATTCCAGCACACACCGGGGAGGATAGAGTCTGGGCACATGTCCCGGCAGAGGCAAGGCAGCGCGGCGGCACTGGCTCGCGCCGCGCCAGGGGGGCTCACCATACAGCCGTGGCGGGCCGAGCGGCCCGTGAGGAGTCGCCCATGTCCTTTCGCAGCATATTCGGCCAAGGTTATGCCGCCCTGTTCCTGGCGATGCTGATTCTGATTGCCGGAACGGTGTCACTCCAGACTATCGACCAGGCTTACGGCCAGGGCAGGGAAAAGCTCGACCCCGACACCTTGACCAAGTACGTGGACGTCCTGCCCAGGCCTGGCGTGCTCCAGCCCAAGGGAAGGCTGCAAGGCAGGCTCTACTATGAGGTCCGCATGACCCAGTTCCAGCAACTCGCGCACCGCGACCTTCCTCCGACCACGCTGTGGGGCTATGCGGGCAGTTGGCCAGGACCGACCATCGAGGCCCGGCCGAACGAGAAGATCCTCGTAACCTGGCTCAACGAGCTGCCCTCCGAGCACCTGCTGCCCGTGGATACGAGCATTCACGGAGCGGAGCCGCCCAGCCCGGCAGTGCGCACCGTGGTCCACCTGCACGGCGGAGACACCCCCGGCCACAGCGACGGGTATCCCGAAGCCTGGTTCACCAAGGACTTCGCCCAGCGCGGCCCGCACTGGGCGCGCAGGCTCTATGCCTATCCCAACCGGCAGGAGCCCACCACCTTGTGGTACCACGACCACACCATCGGCATCACCCGACTCAACGTCTACGCCGGCCTGGCCGGGTTCTACATCATCCGCGACAGCGAACTGGAGAGCCGACTGGGCCTGCCCCGCGGCCGCCACGAGATCCCCTTGCTCATCCAGGACAGGTCCTTCTACGAGGACGGCGGCCTGTACTATCCGCTCACGCCCGAGGACGAGCCAGGCATCACCGCCCCGACTCCGTCCATTTCGCCGGAGTTCTTCGCCGACACGGCCGTGGTCAACGGCAAGGTCTGGCCCTACCTGGAGGTCGAGCCGCGCAAGTACCGCTTCCGAGTGCTCAACGGCTGCAACGCGCGCACGCTCAACCTCATGCTCGTCCGGGCTGACGCGGACAACGAGCCAGATCTGGGGGCGGCCGGCCCGGCCCTGACCCAGGTCGGCTCCGACGGCGGCCTGCTTCCTTCGCCCGTGGACCTCACCCAGGGCGTTGACCCCGCCGACCCCACAGCCAGGCGGCTCCTGCTCATGCCGGCCGAGCGCGCCGACATCGTCATCGACTTCTCGGACTACGCCGGCCAGTCCTTCATCCTGCACAACAACGCCTTCACGCCTTTCCAGGGCCTGGATGTCCAGACCGATCCGGCCAACGACTCCCAGCCCCTGCCCGAGATAATGCTCTTCCGGGTCCGGGCGAGGACTCAGACCGACTCGCCCGACCTGCCGGCCAGGCTGGCCGACGTGCCACGCACGCCCGAGTCGGCGGCACTGATCACGCGTACCTTCACCCTGGAGGAGATCCAGGACCAGTTCGGCCGGTCCCTGACCCTGCTGGACGGCACGCGCTGGTTCGACGTGGTCGTTGACCCACAGCAGCCCCTGGAGCCCGGCCAAGTCCGGGCTATCGAGGTCCGCTCCAGCAGCACCGAGATTTGGCGCATGGTCAACCTGACGGACGACGTGCACCCCATCCATATCCACCAGGGGCAGTTCCAGATCCTGGACAGGCGACCCTTCGACGTCGACCACTACGACGCCACTGGCGAGATCCTATACACGGGGCCAGCCGTGCCGCCCGCCCCCGAGGAGATAGGCTGGAAGGACACCTTCCAGTCCCCGCCCGGCCACGTCACGCGGGTCATCGACCAGTTCGAGGGTCCCTCGGGCCTGTTCGTCTGGCACTGCCATATTCTGGAGCACGAGGATCACGAGATGATGCTGCCCTTCCAGGTTGTGCCTGCCACGGTACAGTCCGCGCCATAAGGCTGCCACGCGCGAAGAGGGTCGCCTGCCAGGGCGGCCCTGTCCTTCCTTACCGACGGTCCGCTCTGCTGGGGATAGCCCTCAATGACGCGTGACCGGCCGTCTCCCAATACAGCCCTGATACAGCCAGCACCGCGCATGCGGCAAAGGGATGCCGAACTCGATGGCACGCCAGGACAGCGTCCGCGAGAACATCGGCCGGCTCCACCATGCCGGGCACGAGCAATGCGCAGACACGGTCGAATACTGCCGTGAGTCCCTGGATCTTCCCTGGCAAGACAAGTTCGATCTTGTGCCTCAGTCCGTGCCCACGCCGGTCATAAATGCCGGGCAGGCCGGGCTTGGCCCGGCAATGCACGACCAATGTAAAGCACTTCCGTCCTGCATCCGTGTCCAACATGCCAGTATGTCAACAGGATACGCCACAGTGCCTTATCAGGTGTTCTATCTATAATTAGTTTAGGCCTAAAAACAAATAGTATTCACCCTCTGAATCAGCACTAAAGTCCTATACAAGATGACTGAGCACCTGATTATAGAGCAAAGCTATTGCTATAAACAAGCAACGATGGATCTTGGAGAAAAGTTAGCATCAAGACTCTAACCAGCTCGATTTCGGCATGACACATATACGCAAAAGGCTAAAAATTACCATTGCGAGAAAAAACATGTACAAAACATATAATACTTGGTTTTCATTTATATCCATTAATGTTTTCCAATTTTACAAATTATTTAATACTCATTTTACAAAACATATCCATTCAACTAGATGTGTCCATACAGACATTGCGGTATGTTTTGTATACATGATTCAATATTTGCACCAATTAAGCTACTTTAACAGAAGCATAACAAGCAAACAAGACACATCCGAGAACTACAAAACAATTTGCCTTGGCATGCAGAGACGGCTTTTTTGGGGGGTTGATATATACACTCGAAACGCACACGCTGAACCGGAGGCTAACAATGACCCGCACTTCAAGAGTTAAACTCGTTGCACTCGCGGCACTCGCGCTCCTGCTGACAGTACCCCACATGGCCTTGGCCAAGCTCAAACTCCCTGACGCCTCGGCCGAGATCGCAAAGTTCACGGGGCTGCAATTCACCCCCACGGAACTGGTCGGCTTGTTCCTGTTCTTCGACACGACCTTATCCGAACCGGCCGGGCAGTCGTGCGCCAGCTGCCATTTCCCCGGCGCGGGGTTCGACGATCCTGATAACGACCTGCCGGTCTCCGAGGGCGTCATCCCCGGGCTGTTCGGCACCAGGAACGCGCCGACAATGCCCTATGTCGCTTTCCTTCCGGATTTCGGTCCAAATCCCAATCCATTTTCCTTGACCGGATTCCAAGGCGGCTTTTTCTGGGATGGCCGCGCCGCGACCGTGGCCGATCAGGCCAAGCAGCCGTTCCTTAATCCCGTGGAGATGAACAACGCAAACAAGGACGAAGTCGTGCTGAAGGTCAGCAAGACCTTCTACGCCGGTCTCTTCGAGGATATCTGGGGCGTCGGCGTCTTCAACAATACCGAGACGGCTTACGACAAAATCGCCGAGTCCATCGCCGCGTTCGAGAAGTGCCAGATGCTCCGGCAGTTCAACTCCAAATACGACCTTTTCCTGGCTGGCAAGGCCAAGCTGGCGCCCCTGGAGGAAGAGGGCCGGCTCCTGTTCACAACCAACTTCTTAAATAACCCCGACCCAGTGAACACTCCTCAGGCCAACTGTACCTTCTGTCACGCCATCCCCAACGACAATAGCGCTCCGCACCTCTTCACCGATAATGACTACCACAACATCGGCGTCCCGCCCTTAACGCCTGCCACGACGCAGGATATCGGGCTGGGTGGACGGACCGATATCGCTCCCCCCGCGGGAGGAAGCTTTAATGGCCTGTTCAAGACGCCGACCCTGCGCAACATCGCACTGTCCGGGCCGTACGGGCATAACGGTTTCTTCACGTCACTCAAGGAGATTGTGCACTTCTACAATACGCGTGACGTACCTGAAGCAGGCTGGCCCGGACCGGACGTCCCCGACCCGATTACCCTGGCGCCGACCTTTTTAATGGGTAATCTCGGCTTGAGCGACAATCAGGAGAATGCCATAGTGGCCTTCCTGGAGACGCTCACGGACCGTGGGCTCAAGAGCCTGGATCGCCTAGCCAAGCATGTGGATAATATGCGCCACCAGGACGAGCAACAGAACAAGGGTAACGGTAAAGGCAAGTAGCAACCTCACTCGGGGAGGGTCGGTTGAATGTGAAGACTTGGGTTCGTTGCATTCCCTACCTCAGGCCTGATCCAATCAATAGAGGGGCCGCCGCAAGGCGGCCCCTGCTCATGCAAAGCCAGTCTGGCTGAATTGACAAGCGGCAGTTTTCAGTCCACTTCTAGTTTTCTCGTGCGGCCGCCCCATGCCGGGTCGGAGCGGAGCACACAGAGAACCTCCGGAATACCCATGCGCGCCAAAAAGACTTTCATCCGGGACATGCAGCCCGGCCACTTCATCTCCGACGTGTTCGTCCTTGCCGAGGCCAGGCAGGCCCAAGGCAAGAACGGCCCGTTTTGGGGCCTCAAGCTGCAGGACTCGTCCGGGTCCCTGGAGGCCAAGGTATTTAGCCCCCTGAGCCAGCAGTACCCCAACTTGGCCGCGGGCAATATCGTCGTGGCCGAGGGAGCGGTGCAGCTCTTCCGCGACCAGCCGCAAATAATCATCGAGCGCTTGGAACTCCTGGCCTGCGAACCGGACGAGTCGCTGCTGCGCGGGCTCATCCCCTGCAGCAAGGTCGATCCCGAAATCCTGCTGGAGGAGCTGGAGGATCTGCTGCGCCAGGAACTCAGGCACGGGCCATGGAAAAAGTTCTGCAAGCGCGTACTCGCGGACCAGGACGTCCGGGGCAAACTGCTCTTCGCGCCCGGCGCCAAGGCTATTCACCACGCCTACGCCGGCGGCCTGCTGGAGCACACCCTGGCCGTGTGCCGCATCTGCCAGTCACTCTGCGGGCTCTATCCCGAGCTGGATCGCGAAGTGCTTCTGGCGGCGGCGGCCTTCCACGACCTGGGCAAGGCCTGGGAGCTGACCTCGGGCCTGCTGCGCGACTATACCGACGAGGGCCGCTTGCTGGGGCACATCGCCATCGGCCTGGAAAAGCTCCTGCCGCATCTGGCCAAGGTCACAGACCTGGACGATGAACTCAAGGCTCATTTCAAGCACCTGCTACTCAGCCACCATGGCGAGCTGGATTTCGGATCGCCCAAACGGCCCAAGACCGCGGAGGCGCTGGTGCTGCATTACGCCGACAACCTGGACGCCAAACTCAAGACCGTCAGCGAATCTCTGGGCGAGGATACCGCCGAGGGCGCTTGGTCGCCCTTCGTGCGCTCCCTGGATCGTTATCTGTTCCACCCCAAGGCCACGCCCGGAAGCAAAAACACCCGCAAGGACGATAAGGGACCCGCGCAATGTTTATTACCTTTGAAGGGATAGAGGGCACGGGCAAGACCACCCAGATCAAGCGCTTGGTGGCTTGGTTGACTTCCGAGCGCGGCAGGACCGTGACAGTAACGCGCGAACCGGGCGGCAGCCGCCTGGGCACGGAGCTGCGGCGCATCCTGCTGTCAATGGAGAGCCGCGACCTTACGGGCACAAGCGAGCTGTTCCTTTACCTGGCCGACCGGGCCCAGCATGTGGCCACGGTCATCCGCCCCGCCCTGGACGAAGGCAAGGTCGTGGTCTGCGACCGCTTCGCCGATTCCACCGTGGTCTACCAGGGCTACGGCCGGGGTCTCGATCCCAGGTTGCTGCACACGTTCAACGACGTGGCCGTTGGCGGGACGTGGCCCGACCTGACTATCTTGATGGATATCGAGCCGGCTCTGGGCCTCAATCGAGCCCTGACGCGCAACGTGCGCGAGAACAAAGCTCAGGCCGAAGGCCGCTTCGAGGCCGAGGATCTGGAGTTTCACAACCGCGTGCGCGAGGGCTACTTGACCTGGGCCGCCCTGCACTCGCAACGCTTCGCGATTGTTGACGCCACGCCCGGACCGGACGAAGTTTTCACCGCCGTGCGAGCGGCTGTTGAGGAGAGGATGCCCCAGATCGAGAAACAGCCCTCCCCACGCTAAGCCTGTCTTTATAAGCAAAGGCCGGCTTTGATTCCTGTCGGCGGATCACCCCATGGAATCCGTCTGAATTCAAGGCATTACGGCTTACCGGCAGGCGAGAACAGCTCCGACCTGCTTTCGTCCCGCATGTTTCCAGAACCGCGCCACGTTGCCTACGCTCTTCCCGATTATATCCATCCCTCTGTCCATGCTCTCCCGACCGTGCTAGGCTGACGGCCTTGCCGGCTTGACCGGCCAATACCCAGGCCTTTGCAAGGGGAGCACACGCATGCCGACAGCGCCCGAGCAGCACGCCCCGGTCAGCCTGCACCAGGCAGCCGAAAGCCTGAAACCCGAACAGGCTCGTTTGTTCGCCGACTGGCTGCGCATCATGAATGACTCCGGGGTGCCCTATGTAGTGAGCGGAGCCTTTGCCCTGTGCGCCTACACGTCCATCTGGCGCGACACCAAGGACATGGATATTTTCCTCCAGCCCAAGTCGCTCAAGCCAGCCCTGGAGATCATGGCCAAAGCCGGCTACGAGACTGAGATCACCGACACGCACTGGCTGGCCAAGGTCTACCAGCGACCCTACTTCATGGACCTCATCTTCAGCCTGCCAAGCAACCTTGTGCGCATCGACGACGAGTGGTTCACTCACAGCCGGCCCCTGGAGATCCTTGGCGTGTCCACGCGCATGGTCGGGCCCGAGGAACTCGTCGCCTCCAAAGTCCACGTGGCCCGCAGCGACCGTTTCGACGGAGCGGACATCGCACACCTCATCCGCTCCCAGGAAGGCAGGCTGAATTGGGCCAGGCTGCGCCGCATTCTTGGCGACGACACCATCCTCCTGTGGCATCTGCTTCTGTTCAACTTCATCTATCCGGGCCATACCGACTGGCTGCCTCAGGACCTCATGGTCGAGTTGTTCGACAAAGTACGCACAACCTGGAAAACACCTGGCGATCCGGCCATTTTCTTCGGCGCGGCCATTGACCCGCACCGCTTCGCCGTGGACCAGGAACGCTGGGAATACCGCAATGTGAAGCCCAGCCAACCCCTGGTGAACGAAAAGGGAGAGGCGCTATGAGGATCGCGGCCATCGGCGATCTGCACTACAAGGAGGATTCGGCCGGGCTGGCCGACACGATCCTGGCCGGCGTGGAGCGCGAGGCCGACGTGCTTCTGCTGGCAGGCGATCTGGCCGACAAGGGCAGGCCCGAGGAAATGGCTGTCATGTTGGCCGACCTGCGCAAGCTGTCCATCCCCATCGTAGCCGTCGTCGGCAACCACGACCACGAGAGCGACCAGCACGCGCTGCTCTACGCCATGATGCGCGACGCCGGCATCTGTGTGCTGGACTGCGAGACCTGCGAGATCGACGGCGTGGGCTTCGTAGGCACCAAAGGCTTCTGCGGCGGCTTCGGTGCACGCACCATCGCCACCTTCGGCGAGCGAGCGCTCAAAAGCTTTGTGGGCACGAGCGTGGCCGAGGCCGTGCGGCTGGAACAGGCCATTTCCGCCATCCGCACCGAGCGCCGCGTGGCCATCCTGCACTACTCGCCCATCCGCGAAACCTTGGCCGGCGAATCCGTTGAGCTTTATCCCTTCCTGGGCACATCGCGCTTGGCCGAGGTCCTGGACAAATGCGGGGTCAACTTCATCGTCCACGGCCACGCGCACCACGGCCATCCCGACGGATCCACACCCGGCGGCATCCCGGTCTACAATGTGTCCCGCTTTGTGCTGGAGCGCGAGACCGCCCGCTGCTACCGCGTTTTGGAGGTTTGAAGGCCGAGGGACGCCATTTGCGTCTTTCCGGGGAGACAGCGCCGAGAAAAAGCGATACACATATCCACCTTTTCCCCTGCGTCCTTACTCAAAGCCCGAGCACTCGGAATCCGCCATGCAGGTTTGAGTAAACCCGGGTTAGAGTAGTACGCATGGCGGGATAAGCGAGCGGAGGCCACCATGCGGCGCATCATGTCCGCGGTCCGCTGCCAGGGCCGCATCTTTTTCATCCTGGACTGCACCGAGCCCTCTGGGCCGGGAAAAAAGCCATAGCCCCTGCGGCTACCGGACAGCGTATGCCTCGCGCCATGACTCGATTCCCCATCCCGTACCTTGGATACAAGACCCGTCCTCTGCTGGATCTGCTGGGTTTCTGTCTGCTGCTGGCTGTCCTGATCTGGCTGACCCTGGCCGGCTCCGAACGCCTGGGCTACAATTGGCAGTGGTACCGCCTGCCGCGCTACCTCTTGCAGGATATAGACGGCCGACTCGCAGCCGGCCCACTCCTGCAGGGCCTGGCCGTAACCCTGAAAATCACTGCCGCCGGCCTGGTCCTGGCGACTCTCCTCGGCATGACCACGGCCTTGCTGCGCCTGTCATCCTCGATCGTGGGGCGGCTCTTGGCCACGGCCTACCTGGAGACCGTGCGCAACACGCCCCTGCTCATCCAGATTCTGTTCATCTACTTCGCCTTGTCGCCCGTGCTGGGCATCGGCGGTCTGGCCTCGGGCATCCTGGCCCTGACGCTCTTCGAAGGCGCCTACGCCTCCGAGATCATCCGCGCCGGCATCGTGTCCGTGGAGCGCGGCCAATGGGAAGCTGCTTACAGCCTGGGTCTGTCGCGGACTCAAGCCTATGTGCGCGTGGTGCTGCCGCAAGCCCTGCGCCGCGTGCTCCCGCCGCTGACCAGCCAAGCCGTGTCCCTGGTCAAGGATTCAGCCCTGGTCAGCACCATCGCCGTGCACGAGCTGACCATGCAGGGCCAGATCATCGTGGCCGACACATTCCTGACCTTCGAGGTGTGGTTCACCGTGGCCGCCATGTACCTGCTCCTGAACACAGTGCTGTCCCTGGCCGCCAGCGGCCTGGAGCGGCGCATGACCTTGACGGCGTAGGAGGTCGGGCATGCTCAAAAAAGCCCTGGATTCGCGTACCAAGACCCTGGGCGAAGAGATCATCGGCCTGCGCGGCGTACGCAAAATCTTTCCCGGCGGGGTTTTGGCCCTGGACGGAGTGGACCTGCACGTGCGCCAGGGCGAGATGCTCGTGATCATCGGACCGTCCGGCTCCGGCAAGTCCACGTTGCTGCGCTGCATCAACGGCTTGGAGGAAATCGACGCGGGCGAGGTCACAGTGGACGGTCTCGTGCTCTCGGAGCGCACGCGCGACGCCATCCGCCGCGAGGTGGGCATGGTCTTCCAATCCTTCAATCTCTTTCCGCACCTCTCAGCGGCCGGCAACATCATGCTGGCCCCGCGCCTGGTGCGGCGCTGGTCCCGACGCGAAGCCGAAAACGAAGCCGTGCGCCTGCTGGATCGCGTGGGCCTGTCCGGCCTGGGCGGACGTTACCCACACCAGCTTTCCGGCGGACAGCAGCAGCGAGTGGCCATCGCCCGCGCATTGGCCATGCGGCCGCGCATCATGCTCTTCGACGAGGCCACCAGCGCCCTGGACCCGGAGATGATCGGCGAGGTGCTGGAGGTCATGAAGGAACTGGCCCTGGAAGGCATGAGCATGGTCGTGGTCACGCACGAGATGGGCTTCGCCCGCGAAGTGGGCGACCGCATCGCGCTCATGGACGCTGGACGCATCGTGGAGCAGGCCTCGCCCGAAAGTTTCTTCGAGGACCCGCGTCACGAGCGCACGCGGGCCTTTTTGAGCCAGATTCTGTAGAGCGTCGCATCACCCGCCGCCCATGCGGCATGAACTCAAGCCAAGGAGGCCCTCATGCGCCACATTCTTTCGACAGCGCTTCTCGCCCTCGCCTGCATCGCCCTCCTGCTTTGCTCCGCCCCGCTTGTGCAAGCCGCGAATTTGAAACAGGAGCTGGCCAGCCAGAGCGCCATAGAGCAGGTTCTGCGCCGTGGCGTGCTGCGCGTGGGCATGTCCACCTTCGAGCCTTGGGCCATGAAGGACAAGGACGGCGAGTTCATGGGCTACGAGATCGATGTGGCCAACCGCCTGGCCCAGGACATGGGCGTGAAGCTCGAACTGGTGCACACGCAGTGGTCCGGCATCATCCCGGCCCTGCTCACGGGCAAATTCGACATGATCATCGGCGGCATGTCCATCCGCCCGGACCGGGCCCTCAAGGTCAACTTCTCCATCCCTTACAACGTCACGGGCATGTCCCTGGTGGCGCACCGGCAGAAGGCCCAAGGCTTCTCCAAGCTGCAGGACTTTGACAAGCCCGGCGTGGTCATCGCCGCGCGCACCGGCACCAGCGCCGCCCAGGCCGCGCAGAAATACCTGCCCAAGGCCACTTTGCGCCTGTTCGACTCCGAGCCGCAGGCCTTGCAGGAGCTGTTGAACGGCAATGCCCATGCCTTCGTGTCCACCGCGCCCAAGCCGGCCTTCGAGGCCATCGCGCACAAGGACAAGCTGTTCCTGCCCTTCTCCGGCACCTTCACCAGCGAGCCCAACGCCATAGCGGTGCGCAAGGGCGATCCGGACGCGCTCAACTATCTGGACTCCTGGATTCGCGCCGTACAGGCCGAGGGCTGGTTCGCGGAACGCTACACGTACTGGTTCGAAACCCGCGACTGGGCCAATCGGCTGCCCTGATCCGTGCACCCGCAACGCACGACAAGCTTTACCGGCCTGGATGCCGTCCTGCTGCTCGTCCTGGCTGGCGCTGCCGGCTGGCTGGCTTGGCGCGTGACCACGGTGCTGGGCTACGACTGGGACTGGTCATTCCTGGGCCGGACCATCCTGCGCAGGAGCGAGGACGGCTCACTTGCTCCCGGCTTGCTCCTGAAGGGGTTCGTCGCCACCCTGCGTCTGGCGGCCTGGACCATGCTGCTGGCCTTGGCCGCGGGCGTGGCGGCCGGGCTGTGCCGCGTGTCACGCAGCCTGTTCCTGCGCCTGTGCGCGCGCACGTATGTGGAAACCATGCGCAACACGCCGCCGCTGGTGCTGGTGTTCCTGTTCTACTTCTTCGTGGGCGACTGGATCATGACCGCCTTGGGCGCGCAGGAGCTGGCCTATGGCCTGTCCGAAGCCTGGCAGGAACGTCTGGCCTGGATCATGGCCCCGCCCGGCAGATTGGCGGCCTTCCTGTCGGCCCTGACTACCCTGGCCTTGTACGAAGGCGCGTACATCGCCGAAATCGTGCGCTCGGGCGTACAATCCATCGAGCGCGGCCAATGGGAAGCGGCCTACGCCCTGGGGCTGTCCCGTTGGCAGCGCATGACGCGCGTCATCCTGCCCCAGGCCTTGCGGCGCATGATCCCGCCACTGGCCGGGCAGTTCATCTCGACCATCAAGGATTCGTCCATCGTGGCGGTGATATCCATCCCGGAGCTGACCTTCGAGGGCCTGGAGCTCATGGCCGCGACCTACCGCACCTTCGAGATATGGCTCACGGTGCTCGGATTATACCTGCTCGCCTGCCTGGCCTGCTCCCTGGCCGCCAGACGGCTGGAAACGCGCCTCGCCCGCAGGGCGGCTTGAACTTTGCCTGAGCCGGTCGGCTTGACAGAAGCCTCGGCAAAGGGAATTACTGTGGCTCTAGTTAGCTTTTCCCCAATCCAGACAATCCGGAGGATCACACCATGCCCGCCAAGGTGAAGATTTATGCCCTGAGCACCTGCATCCACTGCAAGAAGGCCAAGGAATACCTGGAAAGCAACAACGTCGAGTACGACTGCACCTATGTGGATATGCTCGCGGGCGAGGAACGCCAGCAGGCGGTCGATGAGGTCAAAAAGCACAATCCGGCCCTGTCCTTCCCGACCATGGTAGTCGGGGGTAAGGTTCTGGTGGGCTTCAACAAGGAAGAACTCCAGGCAGCCCTGGGAGCCTAGGCATGGACGCCAAGCAGCTTTACGAGAAGCTCAAGCCGATTCAGGAAGCCAAGGGCTACCTGTTCAACGCGGACATGAGCTACACCATGCCGCTCCTGGAAAACCTGTTGGTCAACAAGGAGCGTTACGGCTACATGTCCTGCCCCTGCCGCCTGGCCATCGGCACCTTCGAAGAGGACCGGGACATCGTCTGCCCCTGCGTCTACCGTGACCCCGATGTCGCGGAGTACGGCGCCTGCTTTTGCGCCCTGTACGTGAACAAGGAATGGAACGAAGGGAAGATCGAGCACAAGACCGTGCCCGAGAGACGACCGGCCGAGAAAGTCATGAAGGCCATGGGACTAGGTTAGCCAGGGAGAGGGGCGCAGTCCCCTCTCCCTGTTTAGTAATGTTTGCAAAGACTTGGGCAAGCCAAAGGGTCGCTCCCGGAAAGACGATTAGCGCACTCTCTTCAGCAATGAGTGCGCATTTTTATCCGGCGCTAACCGCGCATCTGGATGCCACTGTTCCCGCAAGTGATTCCGGGCAGGGTTACCCGAAACTGCCAGTTCCGGGAGTCCTGGATCGCCGGTCAGATCAAACCAGCTTCCGTAAAAGCGCCAGCAGATCCTTGCGCTCGCCTTTGTCGAACTCCCGTTCCAGGTTGTCGAGACCTTCCGAGTACAGGTAGTAGCCGTCCGGCAACAGGTCCAGTTCCACGGATTTGCCGGCGAGGTCTGTAAAGACCAGGGATATGTTGCCATCATGCGTCAACACGACATCAGGCATGACGGGCAACGTTGGCAGATAGCCGGCAAGCTCCACGAGCATGCGCAAAGAAGCGGACTGTAACGATCGGCCGCGGCCCTTATCCCATCCGTCGCGATAGCCGCGGTATTCGATAATCCGCTGCACGCCTTTCTCGCCGATGAGCGGCAGCAGCGGTTTCAGGGCCGTATCTTGATCTTTTTCGTTAGCCATATGTTCCTCCAGGAAGTGTGCAGCGATTCCACTTTGCCCGGAGTCTCCACCGGCCACAAGTTAATTTGCGATCATATTCACGAGATATTCACTAGATAGGCCTGGTGCGGAATTCAGCAGCACGCTGGCGGCGGCTAGCACGCACCGGAACCGGCTTCGATTGACTTCGCGGAACGGAAATGGTGTAGACTGGGGCAAAACCCCATCAGCCAAGCCGGACGGGAGGTGCGTAATGGGAAGTGGCGCCAGGTTCAAACGTGGAGAGATGTACCATGTCCCCATGGATGAGCTCGCATGCAGCCCCGAGCTCGACGAAGCCTGTCCCGCGGACCTCGCGCTCCAGGAAAGCATCCTGGAGCACTGCCGCGAGCAAGGCTCGTTGCGGCCCGTGTCCTTCCGCGTGTGCCAAGACGGCACTCTAGAGATTATAGGCGGCGTCGACAGGCTCCGGGCAGCCAAGGCCGCAGGGCTGCCCACTATACCGGCCGTATGCTGCACGGGCGATAGCCTGGAGGCCGAGGTAGTGGAGGACCTCCTGCGCCCGGATCTAACCCCCTGCCGGCGCGCCGAAGCCGTGCTCCAGGCTCTGGCGTACGGCTTCTCCAAGGAGCAGCTGGCTGCTGTACTGGGGGTATCCGTGGAGGACGTCAGGAGCATTCTGGAGCTGAAGAAGCTGCCTCGGGAGATTTTCGAGGAATGCCGGTCGCATCCGGAATACTCCTTCGAGGAGCTGCTGAATATCGCGCGCATGGAGGGCACCGAGCAGCAGAAGACCGCCTTCGCCACCTACAGGCTGCATATTGAGGATATCCGCAAGGACAAGAACAAGGTCGAGCGTCTGTACCAAGAAAGCCTGCAGTGCCTGGATGCGATCGAAGGGTATCTGCCTTACCTGGATGTCCTCAAGGCCGATCAAGCCAAATACGCCAAGCTCAGGGACAAGGTGTCAGCCATCAGCCGGCGTCTGGACAACTGGCTGGTCCACAGAAGCCTGGAAATCTAGCCGAATCAACTCCCAAGGCGGCAGCCCCCCGTGTTCCGGTCGGCTGTCGCCTTGGCTTTTGACTCCCAAAAACTAGCTTTCGAGCATCCGACCGATCGCCCGGCCCAATCTTTTGATGCCTTCGGTGATCCTTTCCGGCGTGGCATTGGAAAAATTCAGCCGCAGGGTCCGTTCGCCACTGCCGTCGGTGTAGAAGGGCACGCCGGGCACGAAGGCGACCTTTTCCTGAATAGCCGCATCGAACAAGGCAAGCGACGAGCAACCCTCGGGCAAGGTGATCCACAGGAACATGCCGCCCTCGGGTTCGGTGGCCTTGGCCTGGGACGGGAAATGCTCGCGGATGGCCTCGACCATGGCTTGGCGGCGCTCGCCGTAGGTCTTGCGAATTTTTTCGATGTGCGCATCCAGGTCATTATCGCGCAGAAAACGGGCCAACACGCGCTGGGCAAAGGTCGAGGTGTGCAGGTCGGCGGCCTGCTTCACGGTCACGCACTGCTCGATGACCTCCTTGTCCGCGGCGATCCAGCCGATGCGCAGACCGGGAGCCACGATCTTGGAAAAGGAGCCCAGCAAGGCCGACGGCTTGCGCATGAACTTGCGGATGGGCGGCAGGTCCTGGCCGAGGAAGCGCAGCTCTCCGTAGGGATTGTCCTCGATGAGCACGGTGTCCTCGCCGCTTGGGCCGTTCATGATCTCGGCCACGGCCACGCGCTTATCCTGACTGAAGGTCACGCCCGACGGGTTCTGGAAATTGGGCACGGTGTAGTAGATCTTGGGGCGCTCGGCGCGCAGGACTTGCTCCAGGGCCGCCGTATCCACACCGTCATCCTCCAGCTCCACGGGCGTGAAGCGCACGCCGAACAGCGAAAACGTCTGGATGGCGCCCAGGTAGCCGGGGCGCTCCACGACCACGGCATCGCCCGGATCCAGGAAGACCTTGGCCAGCAGGTCGAGGCCCTGCTGGGAGCCGGTGGTGATGAGAATTTCGTCGGGAGAGAAATTCAGGCCCCAGCGCTCGTAGCGTTTGGCAATGAAAGCGCGCAGCTCCGGGTGGCCCTCGGTGGTGGAATACTGCAGGCAGGCGGGGCCTGCATCACCCAACTCGGCCCTGGTCGCCTCAACGAAGGCCGCGCACGGGAAATGTTCCGGGCTGGGCAAACCGCCGGCAAGAGAGATGATCTGAGGGTCGGCCGTGACCTTGAGAATTTCGCGGATGAACGAACGCTGGGCGGTCTGCATGCGGGTGGCGAAACGCATGGGCAAGCTCCGGGGCCGTGGCGGCCGGTTGGTCGGTGGCGAATACTTTGCGCGTCGGCGCGGCGAAGGATTTCTATACGCCAAGGCCGTGACAAGAGGAAGAGACAGAAGGCCTTCCGGAATACCTGCACAGAAGGAGCCGCAGGACGTCCCTAGACCGGCTAACTCAGCTCGGTGAGCACGAATACGAGCAGGGCCTTGGCCACCGTATTGTCATAGCGACGGCGATCGCGGGCCAACTCGTGCAGACATTCCGCAAGGCCCCGAGCCTTGGCGTGCGGTCGGTCGGTGGTCATGGCCGCCAGGGAGTCGGCCACGGCGGCGATGCGCCCGAGAACCGTGATCTCGCCGCTTTTACAGCGCTGGGGATAGCCGCTGCCGTCCAGGCGTTCGTGATGCTGAGCCACGCAATTGAGGGTGTCCACGCTCTGGATGCCGGCAGCCCGCAGGATTTCGACGCCCATGGCCGGGTGGCGTTTGACCTTCTCGAACTCCAGGATCTGCAGAGAAGTGGGCTTCTTGACCACGAAACCGGGGATGCGTGTCATGCCCGCGTCATGCAGCAGCAGTCCCAGAGCCAGATCGTCCAGATGACGACGGCCTTGTCGACCCTCGTAGATCTTCTGGAAAGCGGCCAGGCCGAAGATCATGGTCTTGAAGCCGTGCCAGGGCAGGCCCTGATCGCCATCCAGTTGGAAGAAAGGATTTATGGCGGCGCGGTCAGCATGCAGGCAGCCGGTGAGCGCCAGAACTCCGGCGTGCACGGCCTCCAGCGTTGCTGGCGAGGGTTGCTCAAGGAAGGCGCCGGCCTTGGCCGTGATGCCTCGGGAGAGAATATCGGCCCGCTCGAGCCCGCTCAGGCAAGGATCGCCCGCTGCGAGGTCCAGGTTCTCCACCAACAGGTCCTTGTATGCGCCAATGTCCCGCCTGGAGAGAAACAACATGCCCTGGCTGCACATCCGGCTCAGAACCTCGTACTGCTCGCGGGTGAGACGATCGCTCGCCCTCGAACCGAAAACGGGCTTAAGCGTGTCGTCGTAGCTGGCGTGCAAGGGAAACGGCAGCTTGAACTTTGGCAGACGATCAAATATCCCCCGCGTGATCTGGATGTATGCCGGAGAGGTTGTATAGACGTCCTCTTCCGTATGCGAACCGTTGATTGTCAGATTGTTCATGCCATCTTCCCGGCTTCAAATCATATGGGTTCAATACCAAATACATCTTATTATGTTGGTTTATTACCCTCCTGAACGAGGAATGCAACTATTTTTTCCTTCATATATCTGACATGAATTTGCAACTTGGCTAAAATAGAAGGGGCGGCCTTTGGCCGCCCCCGCAAAATTCAAATAATGAAAGCAGTGACGCGTATCAGCTAAGCATCTCGCGGTCCTTATACTGTTTGACGTAGGCAATGGCGCTAGCCGTGTCGGCCACTTCGCCGGATATCTGAGCCTTCAGGAGTTCGTCGCGGATGAGGCCCACGGCAGGGCCGGGCTTGAGGCCCGTATGCTCCATGATCTCGCGACCGTTGAGCAACGGCTCCAGCATGTCCTCCGGTACGTCGGCGCGCTCCAGGTACTTCATATTATGATTGAAGTACGTGTAGTTGCCCCCCCGAGCCTTAATGTCCGCGCGGGCAATCTCGATAAGCCGAGGATACTCGTCCAAAGCCTTGAAGCGCCTGATGCCCCGGTCCGTGAGCATGAAGTGGAAACGCATGTGCTGGCGCACGAGGTGGCAGATGAGGTCGATGTCCTCGGGGTCCATGCGCAGCCGTTTGAGGATCTTGCGCGTGACCTTGGCCCCGATCTTGTGGTGCTGGTAGAAGTTCCACTTTCCCTCGAAGTGCTCGGCCGTGTAGAGCTTGCCCACGTCGTGGAACAGGCAGGCCAGGGTGCCGAACCAGTCATAGGGCAGCTCCTCGGGGTAGCGGCGCATGACCTCCAGGGTGTGGGCGAAGACGTCCTCGGTCTGCCCCGCGTCGGTTTTGGCTTGCGTGATCCGCGACAAGGCAGCCACCTCGGGGATGAGTCCATGCAGGATCATGGAATCGAAGAGCAGCTTGAAGAACAACCACAAGTTCTCGGCCTCGACCTTGCTGAACTCGTCCATGAGATCGGTGACTGAGACGTAATCCAGGATGCGCCGGGCTCCGCGAACTATGGCCAACCAGGAATTGTGCTCGATCTTCAGCTGATAGTTGGCGGCAAAGCGCAGGGCGCGGATGCCGAGCAGGTAGTTATGGCGCAGGGTTTCGTCGGGCAGCCCGGAGAACTTGAGCTCGCCGGCGGAAAAATCCTCGAAGCCCGCATAGGAGCCGCCGTTGGACGGAGTGTATGCGCAGGTCAAGTTCATGGTCAGGCCCTGCCCGTCCATGCGCCGGATGATGCTCGGGGTTATCTTGAGCACCGCGGTTTCCGGATGGCCGGCTTCCTCGTCGCCGCCAGCATAGAAGCGGAAGGTCGTGTCATCCTGGACCAAGATGCCCGTCACGCCGCCTTCCTGGCTTGCGCCGCAATTTGGAAAAAGGCGGCTGAGCTCTTCCAAAGGCATATCCGTGGCGATGTCCACTTCGCTGGGCCGGTCTTCGGCAAACAGCGTCTGCTGCAGGCCCGCGTTGATGACATATGCGTCAAAGCCGTTGCGCATGATGGTTTTGCACAGATCGACGGCCTGCTTGATGGGCTGAGCCATCCGGTCCTCCTTATCCGTGAGAAGTCGCGTTGTTTTTCGTGGAAAAAGGCGCCTGGATCGGCAGCCAAGGGCACTTGTAGCCGCCCAGGCCTCGACGTGCAACCAGCAAACGTTCCTGCCGGTTTGGCCTCGCATGTGAAAACTAGGACATGCAGCTCTGACAGTCAAAGAAAACCACCGAAACCATACGCGGCGTATCATTCCAAGACGCAGACAACTTGCTGAGCAACAAGGCCGGATACGCTGCAGGCCTGTTCGTTACCGAATCACGAACTCAGGCAGGCTCATGCCGGACAGCGACAGGCCGACTTGTGGCGCGCACACCCAGAAACACGCCCCCCAGGGCCATGGCCGCCCCCAGGGCCTCGGCCGGGGTGGGCAGGCGCGACTCCACGAGATACGTCAGCACCAAACCGGATATGGGCCAGAAGACGATCATCTGCCCGGCCAGCGAGCCGGGCAGCAAGCCGCACGCCCGGTTCCACAGGATGCCGCCAAGCCAGGAGGAACCGATGCCGAGCACGAGGCTGGCCATAACGAACGGCAGAAGCGCGCGCCCGGCGATCTCGATCCCGGAGCCGGCCAACAGAGCCAGGGGCAGACAGGTCAGGGACATGAGGCCCAACAACAGGCCCAATGCGCAGGACCATTGCACGGGCGAGATGTGCGGATGGCTGCGCAGGAAGACGAGATTGTCCACGAAGTACCAGGTCAGCACGGCCAAGGAGGCCAGGGCTTCCAGCAGGCCCAGGGCCATGCCCCCTACCCTGCCGGCAGCGACAGTTCCGGATTCCACGGACAAGCCGTAGCGGTCGAGATTGACCACCAGCAGACCTATAAAGATAACCGAGAGGGGTGGCATAAGCCGGGTGAAGGGGAACTCGCGGCGGATGAGATTGCCGAACAGGGCCACGCAGACCGGCGTCGCGCCCATGAGCAGGGTTGGCACCGCCGGCCCGATCTCCTGAATCGAGGCCGTGAGCAGCAAGTAAGCCATGAAGAAGCCCGTAAAGGCCAGGCTGGCGGCGCGCAGCCATTCCCGACGGGTGAGTGGCGCGAACTGCTTGCGGTAGCGCATGAAAACCGCCGATGACACAAGGCCATAGACGAAATAGCGGCTAAGGGTGATCTCCAGCGGCGACCACTCCATCAGCAAGGAGGGAATGACGAAGGAGACGCCCCAGATGGCGGCCGCCGCGGCGGCGAGAGAAATGCCTGGAAGATGGGAGCCCTGATAGACCATGCGCGAATGCCCTCTGCTGATGAACCTGCGTACGCGTCGTTTGCGTGACACGTGCACGCCACGTGCTCGACGAGAAGGCGAATCCTGTACGCTGGTATGGTGGGGAAGCAAGCGGGTTTTTCAGCGGCCTGGATAGCGGGCCTCCAGCGTTGGTGTGACAGATAAAAAGTAAAAACCCCACCGGCTCTGACCCGGTGGGGTTTGTTCATTGCTTCAAGCCGCCAGGACTGACGGCGCTCGGCCTCGATTACAGCTTCAGGGCTTGCTCCAGCCTGTTCAGGACCTTGTCGCGGCCCAGGGCGGCGATGGTCTCGTGCAAGCCGGGCGAGGCGGTCTTGCCGGTCAAGGCCACGCGCAGGGGCTGGGCGATGTCTTTGAAGGAGACGCCCTTCTCGGCCACATAGGCGTTCAGCAGCTCTTCCACGGCGCTCTCGCTGAAGTCGGGCAAGCCGGCCAAGCCCTCGCGGATAGCGGCCAGGTGCGGCTTGGTTGCCTCGGTGATGAACTTTTGCACCGCGGCTTGGTCGTACTCCAGAGCGGCGTCGTCCAGCAGGAAGAACTCGGCCTTGTCGGCCATCTCCTTCAGGGTCTGGGCGCGGGGCTGAAACATGGGCACGATCCTGGCCACGTAGGCCGCGTCGGCCGCCAGGTTCTTGGCCGCGAAGAACGGCAACAGCAGTCCGGCCAGTCTCTCCGGCGCGGACTCCTTGATGTAGTGCGCGTTGAGGGCGTTGAGCTTCTTCTGATCGAAGACCGCAGGCGAAGAGCCAAGGTTGGCGGTCGTGAACAGCTCGACCATCTCCTGACGGGAGAAGATCTCCTTGTCGCCCAGGGACCAGCCCAAGCGCAGCAGGTAGTTGACCATGGCTTCGGGCAGGTAGCCCTCGTCCTGGTACTGCACCACGCTGGTCGCGCCGTGGCGCTTGGAGAGCTTCTTCTTGTCCGGGCCCAGGATCATGGGCACATGGCCGAACTCGGGCATCTCCGCCCCCAGGGCCTGGTAGATGAGAATCTGCTTGGGCGTGTTGGACACGTGGTCATCACCGCGGATGATGGTGGTCACGCCCATGGTGATGTCGTCGACAACCACGGCCACGTTGTAGATCGGCGAACCGTCGGATCGACGCAGCACGAGGTCGTCCAGTTCCTCATTAGGGAAGGCTATGTGGCCCTTGACCAGATCGGTCCAGCCAGTGGAGCCGACGAGCGGGGCCTTGAGGCGCACGCAACGGCCCGGTCCGGGGCCAAGGCCGCGTTCGCGGCAGGTGAGGTCGTACTTGGGCTTGCGACCCTCGGCGGTAGCCTTCTCGCGCATGGCGTCCACCTGCTGGGGCGTGCACGAACACCAGTAGGCATGACCCGAGGCGACCATGCGATCGATGTACTCGTTGTGCAGTTCCGCGCGCTGGCTCTGGTAGTGCAACTCGTCCCAGTCCAAGCCCAGCCAGGACATGCCGTCCAGGATGGCCTGCGTGGCCTCGGGCGTGGAGCGCTCGCGATCAGTATCTTCGATGCGCAGAATGAAGCGGCCTTGATTGTGCCTGGCCAGCAGCCAGTTGAATATCGCCGTGCGGGCGCCGCCCACGTGCAGGTAGCCCGTGGGGCTGGGCGCGAAGCGGGTGACCATGCGTTTCATGTCTACCTCTTACAAGATATCCGGGCGACCGGGCCATGAAAAAAGGCGGGCCGACCCGCCTTTATCAATCGTTCGGTCATGCCCGCGTCAAACGGACTCTACGGACGTGAGGCCAGGGATTTCCTTGAGGATGGTGCGCTCGATGCCATTCTTGAGGGTCATCCTGGACATGGTGCAGCACTGGCAAGCGCCACGCAGGCGGACCTTGACCACACCGGTGTCGGTAACCTCGACGAGCTCGACATCCCCGCCGTCGGCTCGCAGGACCGGACGGATCATGTCAAGGGCTGCCAGCACCCGTTCGCGCATCGTTGTATCCCTGAGCGTCATGTTGGGATTGCTGCTACTTCCTTTACCCCTGCTTGTCAATTTGATGATCGGGCGGTTACGGCCGCATGGCGCGGCAGGCCGAAGTGAGCATCCGCTAATAGAACAGTGCTGCACATGTGCAACATACCTTACACAATATCGGAGCACTTGCTGCACAAGGTGCAGTCTGTTGCACATAACTGGTCGTAACAAAGGCCTTGGGCTCGCACCATGAAGGCAACATACTGTATTAATTGAGTTTTAACTACTGGCACAGACTCTGCTCTATAGGCAGCAAGTCCGAATTGTAAAACCCCCTTGATATGGAGAGATACTCATGAATTGCAAGTCGCTGCGCATTTTCGCTCTCACAGGCATGGCTGTCCTGCTTTCCGCTTCGTTGGCTCTGGCCCAAACCGCTACGCACGATCACGGCTCCGCCACCGATGCTGGAAAGGCCCAGGTCCAGGCCCCGGCCCTGACGCCGGAGCAGCAGGCCAAGTTCGACAAGATCATGTCCGAGCACCAGAAGAAGACCCATGCCGTGCGCGAGGACATGTGGGCCAAACAGACCGAACTGAACGCTCTTTCCGCCAACCCGAACACCAAGCCCGAGCGCATCAGCCAACTCGTGGCCGAACTCAAGACTCTGCGTGCCAAGCAGTACGCCGAGCGCGAGGCCCTTAACGCGGCCCTCAAGAAGGAAGGCCTCCCGCAGATCGGCATGGGCATGGGCCGCATGGGTGGTTGCGGCATGATGGGCAGCCAGGGCATGATGGGCGGCAAAGGCATGAAGCACGGTATGGGCATGATGAACGGCAAGCAAATGATGCATGACCCCGCCGTCCTGGGCGGCCGCATGCAGAAGGCTCCCTCCGCCTCCGCCATATAGACAAGCCAGCGTCTCTGTGACAAAGCGCGCGGAGGGAGGACGGCCTCCTTCCGCGCCAACGCATTGCCGGCGCTCTCCGGCCAAGCGGAAAAGGGCCTGGATAAATAGAAAGATGTGATAGGCGGAAAGCCGCTAGCGCTTGGCCGTGACCAGTTCCGCCGCGAGGACAAGACCGCAGCCTACGCGCCAGGAAGAAAGAGGTGCCCATGGAGATCAGCGTCACCCAGAGCCGGAGACTGCCCCTGCTGGTGGCCATCGCAGCCACGGGCATCGTGGCCGCGAGTCTCATTCTGGCCACCTGGAACAGCGTGCGCCAGCAGCGAGAGCTGGTCATGCGGCACATGCTCCTCTCGGCCCAGGTAGTGTTGCGCTCCACGCAGGCCCATCTGCAAGGCTCCCTGCGCCGCATGGGGCCAGATTCCATGCGACGACGCGGCTTTCACGGATCCATGGACGAACCGCTTCCTTCCCTTACCGCTGATCTACTGACTGAATTGACCCAAGACAGCGATGTACGCTTTCTTGGCCTGCTCGATACAAGCGGCGACATTATCATCTCATCCTCACCTGAAGCCGGCAGGGCCTTTGCATTATCGGCCGAAGGATTGCGCGGGCTGCGCGAGACGGGTCTCTGGTACTCGTTGCAGGTGCAGAACGGCGAGCGCGTGCTGTATCTGGCACAACGTGCCAGACCAGCCGTGGCCCGTTTCTGCCAAGGCATGCAGGATCACGACCTGCCCGAGTCCCGAGGCTTTGAGCGTTCTCCTGACGGACAGCCCATGACCGGCGGGCGACGGCCTTCCGTGCTGTACCTGGTCATGGGCCTGGGCGTGGAGGAATACCTGGGCTTATACAACGAGTTCCAGCGCACGGCCATATACCAGACCGGTTTCATACTGGCCGCGGCTGCCGGATTCCTGGCCTTCTTCACCTATTATCTTCGCCGACGCGAGCAGTCTCGGGCTTATCAGGCCCTGCAGCGTTTCCACGCCCGCCTGCTGGACGACATGCCCGACGGCTTGTTGAGCCTCGACGGCCAGGGCGTCGTGCGCGCGGCCAACCCGGCGGCTCACGCCATTCTGGAGCGCGCGCCAGGCACGCTCGTGGGTTCAACTCTTGACTGGCTGCCCTTGGGGCAAGCGATCAATGAGGAAAACGGTGGCGAAGCCTGGGCCGAAACCGAACTGGGAAGCAAGCGCTTGGAAGTACTACGGCGGTCAGTGGGCGAAGCGGACGATGGCCCAGGTTCCAGCCTGGTGCTCGTGCGCGACCGCACGCGGCTCAAGGCCCTGGAACGCAGCCTGGCCGAGGCCGAGAAGCTGGCCGCCGTGGGTCGGCTGGCCGCCGGCGTGGCCCATGAGATACGCAATCCGCTCTCGGCCCTGCGCGGTTTCGCGCAATTCTTCCTCAAAAAACTGCAGGGCGTTCAGCCAGACGAGGAATACGCCCGGACCATGGTCCGAGAGGCCGACCGGCTGAACAAAGTCATTACCGACATGCTTTTCCTGGCCAGGCCCCAGAGCTTGACTCCCCAGGATGTGGATACGACGGCCCTGTTCGAGGATCTGCGACGACTGCTGGAGGGCGAGGCCGCGAAAGCCGGGGCCGAACTGCGTTTCGAAGCCCGCACGCCGAGCGTGCACGCCGATTCCGACGGCCTCAAGCAGGTTCTGCTCAACCTTATCATGAACAGCCTGGCCGCACTGCCCGCAACCGGAGGCCAGGTAACCGTAACTGCGGAGCCCGCCGGGAACGACATACTTCTATCCGTGGCCGACAACGGCCGCGGCTTCAGTCCCGATGCCCGTGAGCATGCCCTGGAGCCGTTCTTCACAACCCGCGCCCAAGGCACGGGCTTGGGATTGGCCATTGCCCACAAGCTCGTGCAGGATCACGGCGGCCATCTGGAGATCGAAAGCGAGGAAGGTCGAGGCGCTGTTGTGCGCGTCTTTCTGCCTCCGGCCTAATTTAGAGCATTTTGCTTTTGAAAATGCTCTGCAAGCCATGCGTCGGCATGGCTTGTCGCTAGCTTCGGCGTAGGCGCAATTCACTTGCGCCGTCAACGCCGGAGCGGGCGTCTTAAAAGCAATCTGCTCTAGACAACATCTTCCAGAACCGGATCTAAAACCTGCCTGGAATCGGCACAAAGCCAAGCTTCCTGCCGGGGCGAATGTGCCGAGAAGACGCAACCGCCTGGCGTCTTTCCGGTGCATAACCTGCGCGCGACCATTTTTCCTTGTGCTTTCCCAAAGCAGGGTCTACAAAGCCAATATACAGAACCCGCAAGGGTCCACATCGTTGAGCAGTTATCAAACACTGTCTTGACCTATAGCTGGCTTTGTAAACGATGCGCAAACTGCTGTCTCTTTCCATGTCCCTTGATGCGGGCATCCTGCGAGTCGTCCTGCTCTACTTTCTGCTGGCTGGAGCCTGGATTTTCGTTTCCGACAGCATACTCTCTCATTTATACGCGGACCATCCACCCCAGGGACTGCAAACGGTCAAGGGCCTGCTGTTCGTGGTCATCACCACTCTGGTGCTCTACAGGCTGGTATGCGGTTATAGGCGATCCATCGAGGAACAAGTCCGTGTTTACCAGGGCCTGTTTGGCAGCAATCTGAACCCAATGCTGCTGGTGGACCCGGGGACCTTGGCCATCGTGGAGGCCAATGCCAGCGCCCGAGACTTCTACGGCCGAAACGATATAGCCGGCAGCAAGCTCCTGGACCTGACCGTACCCAAAAATGGCCAGCCCCCATCCGAATTGGCCCTGTCCCATGCAAAGTCCGCACAGCGCATTATCTCGCGGCACATGGCCCGCGAGGGCGCTCCGCGCGACGTGGAAATCATCGCCAGCCCCATCCGCCTGTGCCGCAAGGATCTGCTGCACGTTATCGTGACGGACCTGACCGACTACCTGGAGAAGGAAGTCCGCTACCGCAAGCTGCACACCTTCCTGTGGAGCTTCCTGGATAACATTCCGTGCCCGTTGCACATCACCGACCTTGACGGCCGCCTAAGCCTGGTCAATCCAGATTGGGAATCGCTGATGGGCCAGCGCTATGTGGATGTGGTGGGCCGTCACGTGAGCGAGATTTTCGGTGAGGAGAAAGCTCGGTCTTTCCTCGAGTACATGCGGCAGGTTGCTGAATCTGGCAAGCCGCTGCGCATTGAAGACAAGCTTTATCTGGGCGGCGTCCTGCGCTGCTTCGACACCATCCTGTTTCCGGTTCTCAACGAGTCAGGTCTGGTGGAGGGTGTGGGCGGCTTCTCGCTGGACATCACCGAGCGCAAGAAAGCCGAACAAGAGCTTGTACAGGCCCGCCAGAAAGCCGAAGTTGCCGACAGGGCCAAGTCCCAGTTCCTGGCCAACATGAGCCACGAACTGCGCACGCCCCTGAACGGCATCGTGGGCATGATCGAGCTGCTGCTCATATCCCGCTCGGAACCGGAGGAGCGCAATTTTCTGGAGCTGGCTCGCGCCTCGGCCCATGATCTGCTAGGGCTCGTGAACGACCTGCTGGAGCTGTCCACCCTTGAGCGTAAGCGCTTCGAACCCATCAGTCGACCCTTCGGCCTGGCCGAAGCAGTGGATTCGGTCGCGCGCTTCTTCTCCGTGCGCGCGCGGCTCAAGGGCTTGGATTTCTCGGCCAGCGTGGACCCGGCCCTATCCGGCCAATTCCTGGGAGACGAATTGCGCCTCAAGCAAGTGCTCATCAACCTCCTGGACAACGCGGTCAAGTTCACGGAGTCGGGCTCGGTACGGTTGGAGGTGCGCCTGGCCGAGAAGGATAGACAGGACGGTGCGGCCTTGCCCGTCACATTCCTTGTTTCCGACACGGGCATCGGCATCCCCAATGACAAGCTGGCTGAGGTTTTCGAGGGCTTCAACCTGGGCGAGAACTATCTGACCAAGCGCTACGGAGGCGCAGGCTTGGGATTGGCCATAGCCAAGCACATCGTGAGCAAGCTGGGCGGGCGCATCGAGGCCGAGAGCTCCGTCGGCCGTGGCAGCCTGTTCCACTTCACGATCAGCTTGCCCCGCGCGATACAACCCGCAACCAAGAAGTCGACCAAACCACTGGGGTTGGCCATGCCCGAGAGGACCACGGTGCTGCATGCCGAGGACGAGGCCACCAACCGGCTCATGGTGCGCCATCTCCTGGAGCGCGAGGGTTTGCGCGTGCTGGAGGCCTGCGACGGCCAGGAAGCCTTGGATTTGCTGGCCAGAGAACATGTGGATCTGGTGCTCATGGACATCCAGATGCCGCTCATGGATGGACTGGAGGCCCTGAACCGCATTCGTTCCGGTCAGGCAGGAAACACCCCACGCGACCTGCCTGTGGTGGCGGTCACGGCCTATGCTCTGGAAGGAGACCGCAGCAACATCATGGATGCCGGCATGACCGGTTTCCTGCCCAAGCCCTTTGGCCGCGAAGAGTTGCTGCGCTCCGTGCGCGAGGCTTTAAAGGGCCGCGCCCTGGGCCAAAGTTAGAGCATCCAGCACAAGGAATGGGGCAGGTTTTGCCCTCCTCACCTGCCGGACCATTCTCGAATAAGACACGCCCAGGTCCGCGGTTCATTATAGCTTGCTATAAACCCTGCCTTTAAAGCCGCATCCATCTTCAATATGGTTTCTCGCAATAGGCGGTTTAGAGCATTTTGCTTTTGAAAATGCTCTGCGAGCCATGCGTCGGCATGGCTTGCCGCTACGTAGGCGCAGGCGCAATTCACTTGCGCCGTCAACGCCGGAGCGGGCGTCTTAAAAGCAATCTGCTCTAGTGAGCCTGCCAAAGCGCGTCATGACTTGGCTGCCACTGCGAGCACTTAATCATCGTAATTGATGTACCAAACGAATGTCTCCGCTGGAGCGTGAGCAATATTTGGTTCTTCTTGTTCCCATATTGGCAGAAGATCTTCCAGCATTGGTGGATTGGAAAACGCGTTCGGACCTGTAACTTATGGTTTACGAGGGAATTGCTGCAACCTGCCGTAACGGCATGGGTTTTGTAAGACACTTGTTGGAGGATGATAGCATGAACTTCCTGCAAGACTACACCGCCATAAGCCTGCTCGTCGGCGCGGCCCTGCTCATGGTCGCCCTGTATTTCGGACGGCACCCCGCCCAGCATGCCATTATCAGCGCCAGCCGCGTGGCGCACAATGCTTTGCGCCTGAGCGCACGCGCCGTGAAGTCCACGGAGGCCCTGCTGCGCCAGCGCAACCGCGATGTGCTCCTGGCACGGGGCGAGTTGGAGGCGGAAACCGAACTGGAGCGCGAGTTCCAGCGCATCCAGACCATCTTGTCTCGCGACTTGGCTGGATTTCCGGCTCTGCAACGCAAAATTGCGGACTTGGTCGAACGCGTGGACGTGGATTATCAGTCCACCGTTGATGTCCCGCCAGCTCCCACGGCCTGGATCAAGGCCGTGGAAACCGTTGCCGGACTAGAGGATTGCGCCAAGGACCGCATGGCCGGGAACGTGCTGGGCGAGATCCACAAGACCCTCAAGCGCCAGCAGAAGGAAGTCCTGGACGACTACCGCAAGCAGAGCGCACGCCGGCACGCCCTGTTGCACCGCATGGCTCCGCGCTGGCGGGAACTCTCGGGATACTTGCGTGACGTAGGCCGGACCGTGGCAGGTTTGCCCGAGCGGGCGGCCATGGCGGATCGCCGGATGGAAGAGTACGAGCAGATTCGCCGCCAGTCGGACAAGAGTCTGCACAAGCTGTCATCCTCAGCCATGACCCAGTTCTTCATTTCGCTCCTGGTGCTGCTCATCGCCATGGGCGGCGCGGTCATCAACTTCAATCTAATCGCCCTGCCCATGTCCGAGATGGTGGGCGGCGGCAGCTACCTTGGGCCGTTCAAGACCTCCAACGTCGCGGCCATGGTCATCATCCTCGTGGAAGCGGCCATGGGCCTGTTCCTCATGGAGGCCCTGCGCATCACCAGGCTTTTCCCGCTCATCACCATGATGGACGATCGCATGCGCAGGCGCCTAGGCTGGATCGCCTTCGCCCTCCTGCTGACTTTGGCCGGAGTGGAGTCGGCCCTGGCCTTCATGCGCGACCGCATCGCGGCGGATAACGAGGCTCTGCGCCAGACCCTGTCCGGCGCGGAACACCTGGTACGCACTGGCGCCTACGCCTGGATACCCACAGCGGGCCAGATGGTGCTCGGCTTCATCCTGCCCTTCGCCTTGACCTTCGTGGCCATTCCCCTGGAGTCGTTCATACACTCGGCCCGCACCGTGACAGGCATGATCCTGCTTGGCCTGGTGCAGATCACGGCCTGGCTGCTGCGGGTTCTGGGCAGCCTGTGCCTGACCCTGGGCAAGCTCACGGTTGCGTTGTACGACGTGCTCATCTTCTTCCCGCTCTGGATCGAATGCCGCCTGCTTGTGTGCAAGGAATCCAGATACGTACGAATTGAGCCGGCAGTCCCCGCATCTATCAGCGAGGGCGATGATCAGCATGACGTGTTTGAGACATGCGGCGCCCCAAGTCTGACCGACAGCGACGGCGCTACCAAATCGGCCTGAGAGGAACAGCATGCGCGCAATCATCCGCCCCCCCTTGTTCATGCGCCGCCTCGCCCGATTTGGCCTGAGGCCGATCCGACTTGCGGTATTGGCTGCAACGCTGTTGGCCGCCGTGGCTTTAACCGGCTGCCCTGACACCACCAGCCATGCCCAGGCTATCTACATGCTCCTGGACACCTCCGGCACTTATCAACAAGAGTTGGACAAGGCCCAGGCAATCGTCCACTGGCTGTTGGCCAGGCTGCAGCCGGGCGACTCGCTGGCCGTGGGTCGCATCGACACGGCCAGCTTCAGCGAAAAGGACCTGTTGGCCAAGGTGACCTTTGATAGCAGGCCCTCCACCGTCAACGACCAGAAGCGGGCTTTTCTGAGCGCCTTGCGCGCCGCCGTGGTCAACCTGAACGGGAGCCCGTACACGGACATCACCGGCGGAATACTTCAGGCCGCCGAGTTCATCGACGAAACCGGCGCGGGGCGCAAGACCATCCTCGTTTTCTCCGACATGCAGGAGGAGCTTAAGCCAGGCTATGAGCGCGACTTTCCTATGGATCTGGCTGGCATCCGCGTGGTGGCCCTCAATGTGACCAAGCTGCGCAACGATCAGATCGACCCGCGCAAGTACCAGCAGAGGCTGGAAGAGTGGCGTGCCCGTGTAGAGCAAGGCGGCGGCTCGTTCCTGGTAGTCAACGACCTGGAGAGATTGGAGCGCATCTTTGGAGAGTAGCCGTAGCGTGCAAGAATATAACTATGACAAGAGGCCCCGGAATCACTTCCGGGGCCTCTTGCATTGTGCGCTGTTCCGCCAGGCAGCCTAGCTACCCGAGCGAAGATGAAACGTGGTTAGAAGTCGATGCTCAGGCCGGCCACGAGCTGCATCTCCTTAGGGATGTCATTGCCGTCATATTCCATCGTCTTAGCAGAGAAAGCGCCGCCCACGTCCAGGCGTACGGCCCAGAGATTGAGGCCAAGGCCCGCGGTGTAGACTATGCCGATGTCGTCCTCGGCCAGGTTGGTGTAGAATCCACCGCGCAGGGCCAGGAAACGGAGGATGTCCCATTCGGCGCCCACGCGCACGAACTGCGTCTCATAGCCTTCCAGAGCGGTCTCGTTCTTGTTCAGGTCGATGTCGGCCTCTATGGTGAACGTCTCGAAGGGAATTAAAGCCAAACCAGCCGCGAATTGGGGTTTGACGGTCACGTCCTCGAACTGGACCACCGTGCCGTCCCTGCGGGTGATCTCCGGGCCCTTGAACTTGGGCGAGTTGAGATTGCGGCCCACGATGCCGGCCTGGAACCAGCGCACGCGGCCCATGACGCCCAGATCCACGCCGAAGTTCATGGACTCCTCGTAGCTCTCCTCCGCCTCCGAGAAGATCTCCTCGGTCTCCGAATCGAAAACACGCACCTCGGTGGCGTATACGCGGCCCATCATGGCCTTGATGTTGCCGCCCACGGAGATGTATTCGTTGAAGGCGTAGCCGAAGGATAGAGGGACCTCGGCCAGGCCGAAGCCCGACACGAGCACCGTGGTCTGGTTGTCATCAAGGCTTCCGCTTGAAGAACTGGTGGCCTGGGCAACGTCCTCCATGGTGGAGACCAGGGGAGCGATGTCTTGTTGCGTGATGCCCTGCTCCTGCGCCGCACTGTCGATGGCCGCAATGGCTGCGGGAGTGAAGCCTGCGTTTGTCAGAATGGTGACCTGATCCGCCGTAAGCAAGCTGACCTGCCCAGGGTCAGTGCTGTAGCCCGCGGAGTTCGCTGCGGACACGATCTGGCCACTCAGGTCGGTCATATCGGTGGCTTCGATGCCCAGGTTCGTCGTGTCGATATCGCCAAGCACATGCACGGCACCCTGGCCGTAACCGCGCACGCCAAGACAAAAGCTGCCGGCGCGCAGGGCCGTGCCACCGTTTACGCTGGCGGTCAGGCCGTTGCCAGGGTTCTCGAGGAGTTCCAGCTTGTTAGCCAGAAGAATGAGATCGTCCAGTTCGTCCTTGGTCTGCACGCCGTTCTCGATTTCATCAAGGTCGACGCCCGCGAGGTCGTTGATGATGTCGCCAAGGTCGTTATGCGCGCGTATGCCGCCGCCGGCAGAGACGACATCCCAGCCCCAGTCCTTGCGGCCGACGTTGTTGTTGTCGGAGGTCAGCCGCTTTTCCACGGTCTTCCCCTTCTTGTCCATCTCGCTGCCGACCATGCCGAAGAAGCCAAATGCCGCGGGGTTGTAATACTGGGCCGTGGTATCCGTCACCGAGGCCACATTGGCTCCGGCCATGCCCATGGCGCGCGGGCCTACGAAAAAGGTGTCCAAAGCCAGGGCCGTGCTGGGCAACGCAAGCACGCCCGAAAGTGCCGCGCCGACGGCCAACCGCAATGCACGAGAACTGATGCGATGCATGATCGACTCCATCCGTGGAGCAAGGGTGAAGGCACGAACCGATGCAACTCTGCTGTGCGCGCACATGGCACGGCCAGTGCGGCAAGCAGCATTCGCGCCCGTCATCTCGATGAAAGTGGTCTGTGTTACTTTAATCGACTGTTTGGAGATAAATCTTTACCTGCAATGTTTCAGCTAACGAAATGTTTTGTAATCAGTAGTAGCTTCAGAAGTGAGCGCCACGTCGCGCTAAATGGCGCTCGTCTGGTCATGATGCGTCGAGACCCGCAGCGGCGCTTGGCTGTTCCGTTTCGCGGGACAAGAGGGTAAACGAGGTAAGCGGCGGATGCTCCGCCGCAGTCAACGCGGAGAAAGGGCATGACGACTGCGCAAGGCGACGAGATCCAGGATGAACGAAGCGTCCTCGTGGTGGACGACGAACCGGGCCACAGGCTCATGGTCCGGGCCGTGCTGGAAGACAACGGCTGGCGCGTAGCCGAGGCGGCCGACGGCGGCTCGGCCCTGCGCATCCTGCGCTCCGGGCCCGCTCCCGATGTGGTGCTCCTGGACATGCGCCTGCCGGACATGGACGGACTGGCCATCCTGCGCTCTCTGCGCGAACTGAGGCCGGGCCTGCCCGTGGTGATGCTCACCGCCTTCGGCAGCGTGGGCTCGGCCGTGGAAGCCATGAAGAAAGGCGCTTACGACTACCTGACCAAACCTGCAGACAACGACGAGCTGGAAGCCGTGCTGGACAAGGCCTGGCAGTACGGCCAGCTGTTGCGCGAGAACGAGCGGCTGCGCGGGGAGATCCAGAGCGGGCCGGAGATCATCGGCCAAGGCCCGGCCATGCGCCGGCTGGAAGAGCTTATCGAGCAGGTGGCACCCAGCGAGGCCACGGTGCTCATCCTGGGTGAGTCGGGCACGGGCAAGGAACTCGTGGCCGAGCGGCTGCACGCCTTGAGCGGCCGCAAGAACGGCCCGCTGGTCAAGGTCAACTGCGCGGCCCTGCCCGCGGATTTACTGGAAAGCGAGCTGTTCGGCTACGTACGCGGCGCGTTCACCGGCGCGGTCAAGGACAAGCCGGGGCGCTTTCAACTAGCTCAAGGCGGCACGCTCTTCCTGGACGAAATCGGGGAGCTGCCCCTGCAGTTGCAGCCCAAGCTCCTGCGCGCCATCCAGGAACGCGTGGTGGAGCCCCTGGGCTCGGTGCGTTCCGTGGAGACGGATGTGCGCATCATCGCGGCCACCAATCGCGACCTGCGGCAGGAGGTGCGCGAGGGCCGCTTTCGCGAGGATCTCTTCTTTCGGCTCAATGTCCTGGAGCTGCGCATCCCCCCCCTGCGCGAGCGGCTGGAGGATCTGCCCATACTGACCAGCTATCTTTTGCGCAAGCTGGGCCGCAAGAACCGCAAGGAAGTGCGCACGGTCTCGCCCGATTTCCTGGAAGCGCTCTCCGGCCATGATTGGCCGGGCAACGTGCGCGAATTGGAGAATGTGCTGGAGCGAGCGCTCATCCTGGCCCGTGCCGACGTGCTCACGCCCGACCTGCTGCCGGCCCATGTGCGCGAGGCCAGCCTTGACCGCGAGGTCCTCGTGGAGCGCGAAACGCGTGCGCTCCAGGATTCGCCGGAACACTCTCCGGTACTCGCCGGACCGTTCGATTCATCCTTGGACGAAGCCGAGCGCCAAGCCCTGGTCCAGGCGCTGGAGGCGCATGACGGTCACCGCGAGCGCACCGCCGACGCCCTGGGCATCAGCCGGCGCACCCTGCAATACAAGCTCAAAAAGCACGGCCTGATCCGCCGCTAAAAACACTTCGACAGGCCCAAGGCCTTCCCTTCCTGCACAAGTCGGCTATGCTTGCGGCTCCGGACCGGATATGTCCGCGTCCGGCAAGCATCCGAGGAGGACGCAATGGACGCCGTCACGCTGCTCAAGCGCGAAGACGCCAAGCTGCTCAAGATACTGCGCAAGCTTGAGGACACCACATCAAGCGATCCCGCCGAACGTGAACTCCTGGTCAACCAAGCGCGCATCCAGATCCGCGCCGGCCAGCAAGCCGAGGAAGACATCCTGCTTCCGGAGCTGCGTTTTTACGGACGGCCCGAAGCCGCCGAGCGTACGGCGCAGGACGGCCGCGAGATACTGGACACGCTCGATGAGTTGCTCACTCAGCCGCCGCACAGGAGCGAATACCAGTTCATCATCGAGCGCCTGCACGGCCAGGTACTCCAACACCTTGAATGGAAGGAGCACGAGATGCTGCCCTGGCTCGGGCGGATCATAACGCCCGAGGAAGCCGAGACCCTGGGCGAGCGCCTGGAACGGACCATGTTCGATCTGCGCCGGCGCATGGCCCGCGAGGTGTAACGGCATACTTCCTAGAGTACGAAAGCCCTTCGGGACGCCACCCACCATTCCATCCGCCCCCCGTCCGCACGCGTAGACGGGAACCCGCGTTCGCGGCCTGTGGAAACGGGCGCCCATTTATCATGGTCTTGCCTGCTGATGCATGCTTCCTTTGCTGATGAGGTGACCCTATTCGACCTTACCAGGGAGGGACCATGATAAGACAGGCATTGCGAACCTTGGGGGCGGCGGTCCTTCTCGCACTGTTCGCGACCGGGCCCGCCTCGGCCATGCACATAGAGCAGCGCGACGAGGTCTCCTACCTGCGCGGACCTTATAATTTCGACTTCTACCAGCGCCACAACCACAGCTACCGAATTTCGTCGTCCATCCATTTCGCCCACGGCATCCAGCATGACCTGCTGGCGTTAAGGCCCATGGAAGAACACGTCAAAACCGACCAGGCCTCCGACGCCATGTACCTGGACATGCTGTTCAACCCGCCGCGCACCGAACCCAAGATGGACTACTATGCGCCATATACCAACCAGTTCGCCTGGCGGCTGTTGCGCAGCATCGACTGGACGCACATGCACCACGAGCAGACCTATGATATCCTGTCGGACGAAGGCATCCCCTGGCAGGAGAAGAAGGAGTGGACCGACCGCGCCGTGGCCTACTACCAGGACCAGCTCGACCTGCCCATGAGCGAAGCGCCGCTGGACGTGACCATGCGCCGGGCCGCGGTGATGATGAAGCCTTACTTCAGCCTGTTCCGCAACCACTACCCGCAGTCCAACAACTTCTTCTACGCTGCCCACTGGTGGCATCCGGTCATCTACGAGGCGCTCATGCTCGCCGGCAACGGAGAGGCCCAGCAGGCCATGCTCGATGCCACCAATAAGACCTATTACGAGCAGGTCCTGCGCGACCGGCCGCTGCGCATGCTCCTGTCCCGCGAGGCCATGCCGCGTTACAGCCGCATGTCACCCGAGTCGGCCAACATCTTCGACAACCTGCACATGCTCCACGGCATAGCCTATGACATTCTGGCCTATGACGCCTGGAGCCCGGATGAGCAGCGTGAAGAGCTGTATCGGGTCATCCGGGCCATGAGCCATCAGCCGGGGGACGAGAAGCTCGCGCGCAAGTTCGCCCTGCCCTACCCGGACATGGATCCGCGCGTGTACCATGACTGGATGCGCGGAACGGACGGAGCCATGACCCGCATCATGCTGGAAATGTGGGATGAGATGATGCCTATGATGATGCCTCGAGGCATGGCCATGGACGAAAGCCAACACCGCCGCATGTCCGAGCAGCTACGCATGAAACTTAGGCCCGGTCTGCAGCAGGGCGAATTGGCTGGTTCGCTGCACGATGCCATGAAGACGATTATGCCCGACATGCGCATGGCGCCCGAGGCCATGCGGCCCGGCGAAACACCGAAACAGATGGTCGAGACCATGCTCCAAGGCTGGCATCGCAAGTACGGCGACATGCCTGACGCGCAGCCCATATCCATGGCCGACGACCCGGTCCCGCCGGTTTCTCCATTCCAGGCGATCAAGGCCGAAGCCGCCACCATGCGCTAAGGGGGGACACAATATGACGACGCATCCGCTACTTGCCATCAGGATCTTGGCCATGATCCTCGCGGTGGCCGCCATCGCGCTGCCGTCCTCGGCCACGGCCCACGATCATGACAAGATCGACGACAACATTCCGCTACGCGTGGAGGACGCCTACGCCACGCCCTACCGCAATCGAGAATTCCAGGGCGTGTACCGCTACACACGCACGGACGGGGGCGATAATGAATTCCTCCTGGAGCCCATCCTGGAAGTCGGCGTATGGCGCAACGCCGAGGTCGAGCTGTCCGCGCCATTCCTGCTCGGCAATTCCGACGGCCGAGGCAGCGGCGACATCAATCTTTCAGGTTTGTACAACTTCAACCAGGAAGGCCTGTGGATTCCGGCCCTTGGCCTCAAGGGGCGGCTGACCTTTCCTTCGGGCGAGGACAGCGAGGGCGTGGATACGGAACTTAAGTTCCTGGCCACCAAGACCCTGGGCCACTCGCTGTTTTACAACCAGCTGCACGTCAACGCATCCTGGATGCACAACGACGCCCCCCTGAGCGACGAGCGCCGGGACCACTGGGCCGCGGTGCTGGGCTGGAGCGCGCGTTTGACCCCGGATCTCGTCTTCGTGGCCGACGTCTGGCGTGAGGAGACCAAGGTCAAGAATGAGGAGCAAAACGTGGCCGAAATCGGCCTGCGCTATCAATTGCGGCCCAATCTCACCGTGGCCATCGGTGGAGGACCGGGCTTCGGCGACGAGTCGCCCGAATTCCTGACCACCACGGGCATTCAGTTCAGCTTCTGAGCTATCCTTTCTTTCACCGGGAGAGGGGTTCGCCTCTCCCGGTTATAGCGTGGGCAACGGCAATCTCGAAGCGTCTGCGGCCATCAGTTCGTGACATTCCGCTTCCGCTTGGCCTATAGAGCAAATTGCTTTTAAGACGCCCGCTCCGGCGTTTACGGCGCAAGTGAATTGCGCCTACGCCTACACGGCGGCAAGCCATGCCGACGTATGGCTTGCAGAGCATTTTCAAAAGCAAGATGCTCTAAATGCACGATCATTTTGCACCATGCGCTATCGGGAGGATTTGTCATGCTCGAACTGGTGGTCTTCATTTGCGGAGCCATGGTCATGGCGCTCGAAATGGTCGGCTCGCGCATCCTGGCCCCGCACATGGGCACATCCATCATTGTCTGGACAAGCCTCATCGGCATCATCCTGGGCTGCCTGAGCCTGGGTTACTGGCTTGGCGGCAAACTGGCCGACCGCTCGCCCAACCGCAAGGCCCTGGCCGGCATCATCCTGCTGGCGGCTCTGAGCATCGGCCTCACGGCCATGGTCAACGGGCCGCTGCTGGCCGTGCTGCGCAAGGCCATGCCGGACATCTACGTGGGCTCCATAGTGGCTACCGTGCTGCTCTTCGCCGCGCCCTCGGTGCTCCTGGGCATGGTCTCGCCCTATGCCGTGCGCCTGCGCATAAGCGAGCTGGCCACCTCCGGCGCGTTGGTGGGCAGACTGTACGCCATCTCCACTGTGGGCAGCATCGTGGGCACCTTCCTGTCCGGCTTCGTGCTCGTGGCCTTCCTGGGCAGCTCCACCACCTTGCTCGTCATCGCCATCATCCTGGCCCTGACGGCCATCCTGGCCGCGCCATCCTTCAAGATCGCGGGTGCGGCCGGCGCGGCTTTCCTTGCCACGCTGCTCATGCTGAGCCTGTCGGCGCGTGCCGGACTGGACGAGGCCGGACTTGCCGACGTGGACACGCGCTACAACCGCATCCGCGTAACCACGGGCCACGACGCCATAACAGGTCGGCCAATCCGGGCCATGACCACCAACCCCGGCGGCACCCAATCGGCTATGTTCCTGGACGACACGCTGGAGCTGGCCCTGCGCTATACGAAATTCTTCGACATGGGCCGCCACTTCGTGCCCCATGCTCGGCAAGCGCTCATGCTCGGCGGCGGAGCCTACTCATACCCGCGCCATCTGCTGGCTCAGAATCCTGATATGAAGCTGGATGTGGTGGAACTGGACCCGGGCATGACCGCCCTGGCCCGCCGCTGGTTCGATTTGCATGACGATCCGCGCCTGCGCATCGTGCACGAGGACGCGCGCACGTTCCTGCAGCGAACGGAAAAAAAGTACGATCTGGCCTTCGTGGATGTATTCAACTCGCACTATGCCATTCCCTTCCATCTGGCCACGCTGGAGGCCGCCCAAAGCCTGCGCGCCAGCCTGCACGACGGCGGCGCGGCGGTCATAAACACCATCTCGGCCATCGAAGGCCGGCCCGGCCAGCTCCTGCGCGCGCAACTGGCCACCCTGCGCCAGGCCTTCACGCAGGTGCTCGTATTCCCGGTGCGCTCGCCATACAGCGGCGAGACCGTGCAGAACCTGATCCTGGTCGCCCTGACCACCGCCGGAGAGCCAGATCTGACCAGCGCGGACCCCGCCATGCAGGCCATGCTCGACCAGCGCTGGACGCGACCCATCCCAGAGGATCTGCCGCCCTTGACCGACGAGTACGCACCCGTGGACAGATATGCCCTGGGCATGGTCCTGCGCTGAGCCCGGCTCAACGCAGGGCTTTTTGCTCGGAGAATTGATGACGGCCCCGCGCACCATGGAACTGATGTGCACGAGGCCGTCACGCGACGCAATTGCTCGGCCTGTCGCTCGTTTAAACCACTGAGTATTGTTCAGCAGACAGCGCAAGCCCGAAACCGAACACTAGCTACAAATTCTGCACGGCCCATAGAGCCGCCTGTATCCTGTTAGGAACTCGTATCTTGGCGTAGATGTTATAGGCGTGGGTCTTGACCGTACTGGGGCTGATGAAGAGATTCTTGGCGATTTCCTCATTGCTCGCGCCTGCGGCGATCTGCTCCAGGACCTCCCGCTCCCTGGGAGTCAGGGTCGAGGTGTCGGCCGATTGAGTTGCCTGGGGTCGCACCTTGCGTTCGTCGCGCACGAATCGCGAGAGCACTTCTCGCGAGTACCACAGGTCGCCATGCAGGATGGAGGCAATACCCTTGATGAGCAGATCCGGCGGGTCGCACTCCCGGAACAGTCCATCGGCGCCGTTGCGTAATGCCTGCAGTTCCAGTGTCAATTCATGCGGCGCGTTGATGAGCGCAAGGCACGGCCCGTTGCCGTTTTCCGCGCGCTGTGAGCACATGGTCCAAAACTTGGGCAAATTGTTGCTCAAACAGTCCCAAAGAAGAAGCGGCCTGCGTGAATCCGCGACCTGCGCAGTGTCTGCTTGAGAAAATTCCTGCCGGCATTCGCTCGCTGCTCCGATCTGGTCCTCGATGTACTTGGCGAGCATGCGATTCTGAATCGTTCCTGGACCGATGACGAGTATGTGCGCGTTCATAGCCCCTTTTCCCTTACTGCTTCCACACGGTTTCACCGTGCGTGCCGGAAGCCACGACTTATGGACTTCAGGCCGCATTCCATTTCTGGCCGAAAGACGGCCATACTGCGAGATATACATTAAATGGAGGCTTATGGACAAGCAGAATCGGTTTCTTGCACGGAAAAAGAAACTGAAAACGCGAAGGCCGGCTTGCAAGTACTGTCCTTATTGATTCCTGGAACGAGCATGGACGCTTACGGCTATGTCATGGCTGCAGCAGCAGACGACAAAACATGGCACTACGACTACAGAGGATGGATAGAACAAAAAAGAAAGCCCCGGTTCCTTAGGGAATCGGGGCCGGCGTTCAAAAGTCGGGGTCAGTCTAGGCGTTAGCCACAGGCTTGACTACCTTGCCGGAACGGATGCAACGGGTGCAGACCTTCATGTGCTTGACCTCTCCCGAGGGCAGCAGCACGCGGACCTTCTGCAGGTTGGGCTGGAACACACGCTTGGTCTTGTTGTTGGCGTGGCTCACGTTGTTGCCCACGCTGCGGTGCTTTTCGCAGATTTCGCACTTCCTGGACATGGAATGCCTCCTCAAATGTTACGAAAATCGTTTTCTCGGCTGCTCCCGGACTCGTCGCGCCCGCCGATGCCCGGTTGCCGCTTTTATGCTTGCGCGAGGAACATGCTTCCTTATAGTCTTCTTTTAGGAATAGCAACCCCCTCTGTTCTTGACAAAGGGACTCGTTCGCAATAGATGGCTCCCTTGCGAGGAAGTATGGCTGAAGTTTGGATTTCACTCAAGGATATCCCGGCCGAGGGTCGGGAGTTTTCATTTTCGGACCAGTCCACCTGGGAAACCTACTGGCGGGAATTTCGTTTGCCCGTCAAGTCGGGCAAGCCGCTTGAGGCGACCTTCACGGTCTATCCTCAAAAGAGTGGAGTGCTGGTTCGCGGCCGCCTGACCGGCTCGGTCATCCTTGAATGCTCCCGCTGCACTGGCGACGTGGAGCATGTGGTGGACCTGCCGTTCGAGCTTTACGAAGAGGCTGGAGGCAACGCAGCAGGCGAGCAGAGCCAGCTTTTGCGTCGGGAGCGCGACCATCTGGAGCTCAACCCGGCCGAAATGCTCTGGGAGGAGTTCTCTCTAAACCTCCCGGTGAAGCTTTTGTGTTCGAAATACTGCAAGGGTCTGTGTCCCACATGCGGCAAGAACCTCAATCAGGAAGAATGCGCCTGTTCTTCTGATGAAGGCGACCCGCGCCTGGCCGCGCTGCGCGGCTTCAAGTTAACAAAGAAAGACTAGGTCGCACGACCGCAACAATAAAGAGAGGCTAGTCATGGCGGTACCAAAGTATAGAAAATCCAAGTCCAAGATTGGCATGCGCCGTTCCCATGATCACGTGGCCATTCCCAACGTGATCTTCTGCAAATGCGGCGAGCCCACTTTGCCGCATCGCATCTGCCCGAGCTGTGGCACGTACAAGGGTCGTCAGATGCTAAGGATCGCAGAAAAGACCGATGCCAACGAATAATCCGCGCATAGCCGTGGACGCCATGGGCGGCGATTTCGGGCCCTCGGTGGTTGTGCCGGGGGCCTTGAACGCCGCCCGACAGGGCGGCTGCACGCTGCTCCTGGTCGGCGATCCTGCCCAGATCGAGGCCGAGTTGGCCAAGCATGACACCAAGGGCCTGTCCATCGAAGTAGTTCCCGCCAGCCAGGTGGTGACCATGGAGGACAAGCCCTCGGAGATTCTGCGTCGCAAGAAAGATTCATCCATCCACGTGGCTTGCCGACTGGTTAAGGAAGGCAAGGCCGACGGCGTGGTCAGCGCGGGCAATTCCGGGGCCACATTGGCCTGCGGTATGTTCGTGCTCGGGCGCATCGAGGGTGTGGAGCGGCCGGCTCTGGCCAGCTTTCTACCCACCGAAAAAAAACCCGTGGTGCTCATCGACGTGGGCGCCAACGTAGACGCCAAGCCCTACCACCTCTTCCAATTCGGACTCATGGCCGATGTGCTGGCCAAGACGGTGCTCGGTTACGAGAAACCCCGCGTGGGCATTCTGTCCATTGGCGAAGAAGAGGGCAAGGGTAACATCCAAGTCAAGGAAGCCTACGACATCTTCCGCAAGTCCTCGCTAAACTTTCTTGGCAACGTGGAAGGCCGGGACATTTTCACCGGCGACATCGACGTGGTGGTTTGCGACGGATTTGTGGGCAATGTGGCTCTCAAGCTCTCCGAAGGCTTGGCCACGTCTATGGGCCGCATGCTCAAGGGCGAGCTGACCCGGAGCATACTGTCCAAATTGGGCACCGTGCTGGCCATCGGAGCGCTCAAGCGCTTCAAGCGCCTGACGGACTACGCCGAGTACGGCGGAGCGCCCCTGCTCGGCTTGTCCGGTATCGTCATCGTTTGCCATGGCAAGTCGAATATAAAGGCCATAAACAGCGCCGTGGACATGGCAAGCACTTTCGTGAAGAATGACGCCAACGGGCGCCTCGTACGCGCCCTGTCACGGAACGAGGAACTGACCATGTTCCTGCGCACCCGCGTCGCGGCCGAGGGGCAGTAGCCCTCCGGCTGATTCCGCAAGCCGCTTGCGCGGCACGAACCTGAGCACATAAAAATTACATGACTACTCCTAGTTCCGCCTATATCCTCGGGCTCGGCTTCCACGTGCCCGAGAAAGTTCTGACTAACCGTGATCTGGAGCGCATGGTCGAGACCAGCGACGAGTGGATCACCTCGCGGACAGGCATCCGCGAGCGGCACATCGCCGAAGTCGGAACCAGCTCTTCGGACCTGGCCCTGGCGGCCGCTCGCAAAGCCCTGGATGCCGCTGGCATCCTGCCCAGCGAGTTGACTCACATCATCTGCCCCACTTTGACTCCCGACAGCTATACGCCGTCCACAGCCTGCATCCTTGAGCACAAGCTAGGGCTGAACGGGGCCATGGCCATGGACATCAGCGCGGCCTGCTCCGGTTTCCTTTACGGCCTGGAGACGGCTCGGGCCATTCTTGCTCTGCATCCCGACGCCGTGGTGCTTGTGACCGCGGCCGAGGTTCTCACCTCGCGCACCAACTGGGCCGACCGCTCCACCTGCGTGCTCTTCGGCGACGGGGCCGGCGCCGCGGTGCTCGCGTCCAAGCCACGCGGCGACAAATCCGCGACCGTCATGGACGTACTGCTGCGCAGCGACGGCGCCCTGGGGGATTTCCTGACCATCAAGGGTGGAGGCTCGGCCAGACCCTATGCCCTGGGTGAGAGCGTGTGCGAGGATTTTTTCATCCAGATGCAGGGCCGCGATGTATTCAAGCACGCTGTCCGCTCCATGGAGTCCGTGTCCCGCGAAGTCCTTGAACGCAACGGCTTCGGAGTGGAGCAGGTGGACGTATGCATCTCCCACCAGGCCAACCTGCGCATCATCGAGCATGTGGGCAAGAAGCTGGCGATTCCCGAGGAAAAGATTTTCGTCAACTTGGACCGCTACGGCAATACGTCCGCGGCCAGCATACCCATTGCCTTGGCCGAGGCCCTGCAGACAGGCTTTATCAAGGCCGGCGATCTGGTGCTTCTGGCCACCTTTGGCGGAGGCTTCACCTGGGGCTCGGCCCTGCTGCGCTTCTAGGTCTCTTTGTGCTTGGGCGAGCAGGAATGCATTGCAGTCGCGGCGCATTTCGGCTAGTAAGTCCAGGGCAATTGTTTCGACAAGGAAAGTAAATCCAGACAATGAGTGAACTTACCAAAACTGCGCTGGTCACCGGCGGCTCCCGCGGCATAGGCAAGGAAATCGCCAAGCGCCTGGCTGCCGACGGCTTTCAGGTCTATCTGACGTATGTGAGCAAGCCCGAGCTGGCCGAGCAGGTCGTGGCCGAGATCGCGGCTTCGGGCGGCAAGGCAAAGGCTTTCCTGCTCGATTCAGGCGATCGGGAAGCCGTCGCTCGCTTCTTCGCCGGGGAGATCAAGGACAAGGTACTGCTCAGCGTCTTGGTGAACAATGCAGGCATTACCCGTGACGGGCTGATCATGCGCATGAAGGACGATGACTGGGACAAGGTCCTGGATATCAACCTTTCCGGAGCGTTCGCCTTCCTGCGCGAGGCCGCCAAGATCATGACCCGCCAACGGGAAGGCCGCATAATCAATATCTCATCAGTGGTTGGGCAATCCGGCAATGCCGGTCAGGCCAACTACTCGGCGGCCAAGGCCGGGCTCATCGGCCTGACCAAGGCCTCGGCACTGGAGCTGGCTAGCCGCAACGTGACGGTCAACGCCGTTGCTCCAGGATTCATCGAAACCGACATGACCGCCGTGCTTCCGGACAAGGTCAGGGAATCCCTGCTCGAGCGTATCCCCCTCAAACGCCTTGGGCAGGCGGCGGACATCGCGGCAGCGGTGTCCTTCCTCGCCTCGGAAGGCGCCGGATACGTCACGGGCCAGGTCCTGGCCGTGAACGGTGGCATGTACATGTAACTCAACTCGACTTCGAATGTTGGAGGGACTATGTCCGTTGAAGCCAAAGTCAAAGAGATCATTGTGGACCAGCTTGGCGTTTCCGCCGAGGATGTAAAGCCCGAAGCCTCCTTCGTGGACGATCTGGGCGCCGACTCCCTGGACCTCACCGAGCTCATAATGGCCATGGAAGAGGAATTCGGCATCGAGATCGACGACGAGGACGCCCAGAAGCTCCTCAAGGTCAAGGACGCCATCTCCTATATCCAGTCCAAGCAGTAACCGCCGTTGGCGGAGACTGCTCCATGCGCGGTTTCGGGCGTCTTGCGGCCGCTGGCGGCGCGTAAGACGCTCGCTTTCTTTAGTAAACAACCCATCCGAAGGGATCTGATATGATCGGAAACAGGGTAGTCGTCACCGGGCTCTCGACAATAACGCCCCTTGGCAACGACCTGGAGACAACCTGGCGCAATATGCTTGCTGGCAAGTCCGGCGTCGGGCCCATCACCCAGTTCGACACCACCAACTTCGCCACCAAGATCGCCGGCTCGGTCAAGGGATTCGATCCCGAGCAGTACATGGATATCAAGCAGGCTCGGAGGATGGATACATTCACCCAGTATGCCGTTGCCTGCAGCAAGATGCTCATGGACGACTCGGGCTTCAAGATTACGCCCGACAATGCCGACCGCGTAGGCACCATGATCGGTGTGGGGCTCGGTGGCCTACACACCATCGAGGTCAACCACTCCAAGATGCTCCAGTCCGGGCCCAAGCGCATCACGCCCTTCTTCATCCCGGTGCTCATCGCCAACATGGCAGCGGGCCAGGTCTCAATCTTCCTGGGTGCGCGCGGCCCCAACCTGTGCACCACCTCGGCCTGCGCCTCGGGTCTGCACGCCATCGGCTACGCCTACACCGACATCATGCTCGGCCGGGCCGACGCCTTTATCTGCGGCGGCTCCGAGTCCACCATCACGTCTTTGGGCATCGCCGGCTTCAATGTCATGAAGGCGCTGTCCACGCGCAATGACGACCCGGAGCGCGCTTCGCGGCCTTTTGACCGCGACCGTGACGGTTTCGTCATGGGCGAAGGCTGCGGTCTCATGCTCCTGGAGTCCCTGGAGACCGCCAAGGCTCGCGGAGCCAAGATCCTTGCCGAGGTCGTGGGCTTCGGCGCCTCGGCCGACGCCTACCACATGGCCGCGCCGCCCGAGAACGGCGACGGCATGGCCCGCTCCATGCGCGCTACCCTCAAGGAAGCCAACGTGGAGCCTTCGGTGGTAGCGCACATCAACTGCCACGCCACGTCCACGCCCGCAGGCGACATGTGCGAAGTCAGAGCCATCAAGACCGTCTTCGGTGAACACGCGCCCAAGATCGCGCTCACGGCCAACAAGTCGCTCTTCGGCCACTTGCTGGGCGGCGCGGGCGGCGTCGAAACGGTCATCATGGTCAAGAGCATGGTGGAAAGCCTTGTGCCGCCCACCATCAACCTGGAAAATCCCGACCCGGAGATGGACCTCGACTGCGTAACGGCGCCGCGCAAGCTGGACATGCCCTACGCGTTGAGCAACTCCTTCGGTTTCGGCGGAACCAACTGTTCCGTGCTGATGAAGAAATTCGACGGATAGCCGAGCGGGGGCCTCGCGCCCCCGCCTTCCGTCCGAGCCAGCCGGGCCGCGCCAGCCCCCGGCTACGCACGACGCTCTTTCTAACAAGAGGGAAGACCATGGAAGAACTCCTCATGCAAGACCCGGAACTGGCCAGGGCCATCACCCTGGAGTGCGACCGCCAGGTGAGCGGCCTGGAACTCATCGCCTCCGAGAACTTCACATCCACTGCCGTACGTCAGGCCATGGGCAGCGTGCTGACCCACAAGTACGCCGAGGGCTACCCCGGCAAGCGTTACTATGGCGGCTGCGAATTCGTGGACATGGCCGAAAACCTGGCCATCGAACGCGCCAAGCGGCTCTTCGGGGCGCAGTACGCCAACGTGCAGCCCCATGCAGGCTCACAGGCCAACATGGCCGTGTACTTCGGCGCTCTGCAGCCCGGCGACACGGTGCTCGGCATGAACCTCTCCCATGGCGGCCACCTGACCCACGGTTCGCCGGTCAACTTCTCGGGCCGGCTCTACAAGATCGTGTCCTACGGCGTGTCCCGCGAGACCGGCACCATCGACTACGATGAAGTGCAGCGCCTGGCCGACGAGCACAAGCCCAAGATGATCATCGCCGGCGCATCGGCCTACCCGCGTACTCTGGATTTTCCCCGCTTCCGCCAGATCGCCGACTCCGTGGGCGCCAAGCTCATGGTGGACATGGCGCATATCGCCGGCCTCATCGCCGCCGGCGTGCACCCGAACTGCATCGAGCACGCGCACTACACCACCACGACGACGCACAAGACCCTGCGCGGCCCGCGCGGCGGCATGATCCTGTCCTCCGAGGAATTCGGCAAGACTCTCAACTCGCAGATCTTCCCCGGCATCCAGGGCGGCCCGCTCATGCACATCATAGCGGCCAAGGCCGTTGCCTTCGGCGAGGCCCTGTCCCCCAAGTTCAAGATCTACCAGCAGCAGGTAGTCAAGAACGCAAAGGTACTGGCCAAGACCCTGACTGACGCGGGCTACAGCCTCGTATCCGGCGGCACGGACAACCACCTCATGCTCGTGGACCTGACCAACAAGGAATTCACGGGCAAGGACGCCGAGATATCTCTGGACAAGGCCGGCATCACGGTCAACAAAAATACCGTGCCCTTCGAGACCCGCTCGCCCTTCATCACTTCTGGCGTGCGTCTGGGAACCCCGGCGCTGACCACGCGCGGCATGAAGGAAAAAGAGATGGAGCAGGTTGGCGCATGGATTGTCGAGGCTCTGGCCAGCATCGGCAACGAGAGCAAGCTCGCCGATATCAAGAAGCGGGTGAACGTTTTCGCGCGGGAGTTCCCGATCTTCGCTTGGTAAGATAGATAGAATTTGCCTCCGGCGGCCGGGGGAGCTAGGCTCCCCCGGTCCCCCTTTTTTTGCGGCCCAGGTGCGTTGAACGTTCACACGCCATCACGCGTCGAGCTTGGCCTTGTAAGATATTAAAATGTTTTGAGGAAAGGATGGGGGGCTCGGGGGGAAGGGAAACCCCTTTCTCAAAAGGGGGTTTCCCTTCCCCCCGATTCCCGCATCAAAGGAGTCGTCATGTCCCGTCGCCTGCCCTGGCCCGAATACTTCATGAAGATCGCCTACCTCGTTGCCGAGCGCAGCACCTGCCTGCGCCGCAAGGTGGGCGCCATAGCGGTCAAGGACAAGCGCATCGCGGCCACGGGCTACAACGGCGTGCCCTCGGGCCTGGCGCACTGCGAGGACGTGGGCTGCCTGCGCGAAAAGATGGGCATCCCGTCCGGCCAACGTCACGAACTGTGCCGCGGCCTGCACGCCGAGCAGAACGTCATCATCCAGGCCGCGACCCACGGCGTGGACATCTCGGGCGCTAGCATCTACTGCACCACCCAGCCCTGCCTGATCTGCACGAAGATGCTCATCAACGTGGGCGTGAAGGAAATCTGGTTCGCGGAGGCCTACCCGGACGAGTTGTCCCAAGGCATGCTGACCGAGGCGGGCGTGACTTTCGGCCTATTGGAGATTCCCCATGACTGACCACGCTATCTTCATGCGGCGCGCTCTGGAACTCGCCGAGCGCTGCCGGGGCTTCACCGCACCAAACCCATGCGTGGGTGCGGTGCTCGTGCGCGATGGACAGGTCGTGGCCGAGGGCTGGCACAAGATATACGGCGGCCCGCACGCCGAGCGAGAAGCCATTGCCGACGCTCGCGCCAAGGGAGTGGATACCTCGACCTGCGACATGTACGTTACCCTGGAGCCCTGCAGCCACCACGGCAAGACTCCGCCCTGCACCGAAGCGATCCTGGAAGCCGGCATCAAGCGCGTACTCGTGGGCTGCAAGGATCTCAATCCTACCGTGCCGGGCCGTGGGACTGAGTACCTGCTCTCCAAGGGCGTGCAGGTGGAGCTAGGCGTCCTGGAGCAGGAGTGCCAAGACGCCATCGCCGACTTCATGCTTTGGAAGACCAAGGGCCGCGCCTGGTGCACGCTCAAGCTGGCCATGACCCTGGACGGCCGCATCGGCGGCCCCACGGGCAAGCCCGAGTCCGTGAGCGGCCAGGAATCGCACCGCCGCGTGCAGCTTCTGCGCGCCCGCTCCGACGCGGTGCTTATTGGCGGCGGCACCCTGCGCGCCGACGACCCGCGCCTGACCTGCCGCCTGCAGCCCGAGGGCAACGCGCAGGTCAAGCGTCCCCTGGCCATCGTGGCCACGCGCAAGCTCACGGGCATTAGCGCGAGCTTCTACCTCTTGCGCGAACGACCAAGCGAACTCATATTCTGGACAACGGACGAAGCAGCCCGCTCGGACACGGCCGACAGACTGGGCGACATGGGCTGTCGCGTGTGGGGTCTTCCCGAGCATTCCGCTGGCGGACTTGACCTTGCGGCCGGACTGGAGCGCTTCATGCGCGATGCCGGCGGCCATTACGTGCTCTGCGAGGGCGGCGGGCACATGGCCATGAGTCTGGCCCTGCAATCCGCGGCCGACGAGTTGAAGGTCTTTTTGGCCCCGCGCGCCCTGGGCGACGAGCGCGCGCCTGCGTCCTTCGCGGGCCGTAGCGTCGAGTCCGTGGCCGAGGCCGTCGATTGGCGCGTGCTGCGCGCGGAGCCTTCGGGCAGCGACCTTGAGATCACGCTACGGCCGCAAGTCGCGGCGGTTGGAGAATAGCAGGATGTTCACCGGACTCATTCAAGGCCTGGGCCGTATCGAGGCCGTCGAGAACCGCGGGGCCGAATCGCGTTTGCGCGTCGCGCCGCGCTTTGCGCTGACCGACGTACGCATCGGCGAGTCCATCGCGGTCAATGGCGCATGCCTGACCGTGGAGACGTGGAACGGCTCGGCGTTCACGGCCTATGCTTCGGCCGAGACCATGCACCGCACCAATCTCGGGAAACTGCGGCCCGGCTCGAACGTCAACCTGGAGCGCGCCCTGGCCTTCGGCGACCGCTTGGGCGGCCATCTGGTCAGCGGCCACGTGGACTGCCTGGCCGAGGTCGAATCGGTCTCCCCGGCCGGCGAGTCGAAAAAGTACGTTCTGCGGTTCCCGGCCGAGTACGGACCGACGGTTATCGAAAAAGGTTCCGTGGCTCTGGACGGCATCAGCCTGACGATCAACGAATGCGGCCCGGATTTCCTCAGCGTGAACATCATCCCCGAAACTCAGGGCCAAACGACCATCCTGGACTGGGCTCCAGGGCGGGCCGTTAACATGGAAACCGACCTCATCGGCAAGTACGTGCAGCGCATGATCGAGCCGTACGTTAGCGGCCAGGGTCAGGGCGCGGCCAAGCCCTCAAGCATCAATGAAGAATTCCTGCGCCGGCATGGATTCTGAAATCTGGTGCAGGCCGTCTAGGCCGGTTTCGCTTTTCAATCCCGGCATTTCCGAGTAAGTTACACGGTTGCCGCGCGCCCTTCGTTGCGCGGTCCCCATCCAGTGGAGAGCATAGCATAATGACTGACAATCCATTTCTGGTTTCCAGCGAGGAAGCCATCGAGGAAATCCGCAAGGGTCGGATGATCATCCTGGTGGACGACGAGGACCGCGAAAACGAGGGCGACCTGACCATCGCCGCGGAATTTGTCACCCCCGAGATCATCAACTTCATGGCCACCCACGGCCGCGGGCTCATCTGCCTGTCGCTCTCGCATGATCGCGTGGAGCACCTGCAGCTGCCCATGATGGCGACCAAGAACGAATCGGGCTTCGGCACCAACTTCACCGTGTCCGTCGAGGCCCGCAAGGGCGTGACCACGGGCATCTCGGCCTATGACCGGGCCACGACGATACTCACGGCCATCACCGACGATGTGAAGCCCGAGGACCTGGTCACGCCGGGTCACGTGTTCCCCCTGCGCGCCAGGGAGGGCGGCGTGCTCGTGCGCGCCGGACAGACCGAAGGCTCCGTGGACCTGGCCAAGCTGGCCGGCCTCAAGAGCGCGGCGGTCATCTGCGAGATCATGCGCGAGGATGGCAACATGGCTCGCATGCCCGATCTCATCGAGTTCGCGCGCAAGCACGACATGAAGATCGCCACCATTGCCGACCTCATCCGCTACCGCATGCGTTTCGGCAACCTGTCCGTGGAGAAAGTTGGCGAGGCCAAGCTGCCCACCTGCCACTCCGGCGAGTGGACCATCCACGCCTTCCGCTCGGATATCGACGGCAAGGAGCACATCGCCCTGAGCAAGGGTGATGTGAGCAGCGGCGAGCCCGTGCTCGTGCGCGTGCACTCCGAATGTCTGACGGGCGACGTGTTCGGCTCTTCGCGCTGCGACTGCGGCGGCCAGCTGCAAAGCGCCATGCGCATGATGGAGGCCGACGGGCGCGGTGTGCTCCTGTACATGCGCCAGGAGGGCCGGGGCATCGGCCTGGGCAATAAGATTAGAGCCTACCACCTGCAGGACCAGGGGCTGGATACGGTGGAGGCCAACGAAAAGCTCGGCTTCAAGGCCGATCTGCGCGAATACGGCACCGGCGCACAGATCCTCGTTGCCTTGGGCGTGAGAAAGATGCGCATCATGACCAACAACCCCAAGAAAATCATTGGGCTGGAGGGCTACGGGCTGGAAGTCGTGGAGCGCGTGCCCATCGAGATGTCCGCCTGCCAGCAGAACCTCTTCTATCTCCAGACCAAGAAGGCCAAGCTCGGCCACCTTTTGGAACTCAAGGACACGGAAACGAGCGGAGCATAATATGCAGCATGTCAAGACCATCGAAGGCCGCCTGGAAGCCTCGGGCCTCAAATTCGCCCTTGTGGCCACCCGCTTCAACGACTTCATCGTGGACCGCCTCGTAGGCGGGGCCGTGGACTACCTCGTGCGCCACGGCGCGAGCAAGGAAGACCTGACCCTGGTCAAGCTGCCCGGCGCTTTCGAGATGCCCCTGGTGGCCAGGAAACTGGCGGCAACCAAGGAGTTCGCCGGCGTCATCTGCCTGGGCGCCGTCATCCGCGGAGCCACTCCGCATTTCGACTTCGTGGCCGGCGAGTGCGCCAAGGGCATCGCCGTGGCAGCCATGGAAACCGGAGTGCCCATCGGCTTCGGCGTGCTGACCACCGACACCTTGGAGCAGGCCATCGAGCGCGCGGGTTCCAAGGGCGGTAACAAGGGCGTGGAGGCCGCGGCCGCCGTGCTGGAGACCGTGAGGGTCCTGGAGCAGCTATAATCGCATGTCAGAAAAGAAGAAAAGTGCCCGGCGCTTTGCCCGGGAGAAGGCCTTTCAGGTGCTCTACGGCATCGAGTTCACCGACTCCTCGCACCTGGGGGCCGTTCGTGACGCCTTTGTCGAGTATCCCAGGCCCGAGCGCCAGACCAAGCTTGACGAGAAATCCGACACCTTCGCCTGGGAACTGGTCAAGGGCACCTGGGAGTCCAAAGCCGAGTTGGACGGAATCATCGGCCGCTTCTCCCAGAACTGGAAAGTCACGCGCATCGCCAAGGTCGACCTGACCATACTGCGCCTGGGCATGTTCGAGATATTGCACCGGCCGGACATCCCGCTCAAGGTGGCCATCAACGAGGCCGTTGAGCTGGCCAAGGAGTTCGGCGACGAACACTCGCGCAACTTCGTCAACGGCATCCTGGACGCGGCGGCCAGAGCCGTGGATACGGGCGAGATCGGCACCAGGCCGCCGCAGGCCAAGGGCGACGAGTAGCCGCTCAGGTTTAATCCGTCTCGGCAGATTCGACAGCACGGCCGGTTGAAAGACAACGTAAAGGATTTCCCCCATGGGCATCGGCAAGTACGAACCGCAGACGATCGAGCAGAAGTGGCAGGACGAGTGGCGCGAGCGCAGGCTTTTCGCAGCCGAGAGCACCTCGGATAAGCCCAAGTACTACGTGCTGGAGATGTTCCCCTACCCCTCCGGCAAGATCCACATGGGCCACGTGCGCAACTACTCCATCGGCGATGTAGTGGCGCGCTATAAGCGCATGCGCGGCTTCCATGTCCTGCACCCCATGGGTTGGGACGCGTTCGGGCTGCCGGCCGAGAACGCGGCCATCAAGCACGGCATTCACCCGGCCAAATGGACCTTCGCCAACATCGACGAGATGCGCGCGCAGCTTCAGCGCATGGGCTACTCCTACGACTGGGAACGCGAGTTGGCCACCTGCACCCCGGAATACTACAAGTGGGAGCAGCTCTTCTTCATCCGCATGATGGAGAAGGGCCTGGCCTATCGCCGCAAATCGCCCCAGAACTGGTGTCCCGACTGCCACACCGTGCTGGCCAACGAGCAGGTCGAGGATGGCAAGTGCTGGCGTTGCGACGCAGTGGTCGAGCAGAAGGAGCTGGAGCAGTGGTTCCTGCGCATCACGGACTATGCCGAGGAATTGCTGGCCGACCTGGACAAGCTCGCCGGCGGTTGGCCCGAGCGCGTGCTGACCATGCAGCGCAACTGGATAGGTCGAAGCCACGGCTCTGAGATCACCTTTCAGATCGAGGGCCTCGCCGAGTCCATCACTGTATTCACGACCAGGCCCGACACGCTCTTCGGCGCGACGTTCATGAGTCTCGCCGCGGAGCATCCGCTCGTGAAGCGACTTGCGGAGGGCACGTCCGAGCAGGACAAGATCAAGGACTTCGTGCACAAGGTCGTCAGCCTGGACCGCATCCAGCGCGCTGCCGACGACCTGGAGAAGGAAGGCGTATTCACCGGGCGCTACTGCCTGAACCCCGTGACCGGCGCGCGCATGCCCATCTACGTGGCTAATTTCGTGCTCATGGGTTACGGCACGGGTGCGGTCATGGCCGTGCCTGCCCACGATCAGCGGGATTTCGAGTTCGCCAGGAAGTATGATCTGCCCATGAAGGTGGTCATCAGCCCGGCCGAAGGCGAGCCGCTCAAGGTCGAGGATCTCACGGAAGCCTACACCGCGCCCGGCGTGCTGGTGGACTCGGGCGAGTTCACGGGTCTGCCCAACGAAGAGGCAAAGGCCAAGATCACCGATCGTCTGGCCGAGCGCTCCATCGCCAAGAAGACCGTGAACTACCGGCTGCGCGACTGGAACGTATCCCGCCAGCGATACTGGGGCGCGCCTATCCCGGCCATATACTGCGCCACGTGCGGCGTGGTGCCCGTGCCCGAGAGCGACCTGCCCGTAATCCTGCCGCTGGAGGTCAAGACGCGCGAGGACGGCCGTTCGCCCCTGCCCGACTTCCAGGAGTTCGTGCACACCTGGTGCCCCAAGTGCGGCGGACCGGCCCGGCGCGAGACCGATACCTTCGACACCTTCATGGAGTCGAGCTGGTACTATGCGCGCTACACTTCGACCCATAGCACCGACGCGGCCTTCGACGACGCGGCCTTGAAATACTGGCTGCCCGTGGACCAGTATATCGGCGGCATCGAGCATGCCATCCTGCACCTGCTCTACTCCCGCTTTTTCATCAAGATCCTGCGTGACATGGGCTACCCGGTGCCCGACGAGCCCTTCGCGTCCCTGTTGACCCAGGGCATGGTCATCAAGGACGGCGCCAAGATGAGCAAGTCCAAGGGCAACGTGGTGGACCCTGGCGACATGATCGGCAGGTATGGGGCCGATACCACCCGCCTGTTCATTCTCTTCGCCGCGCCGCCCGAGAAGGAGCTTGAATGGAGCGACCAGGGCGTCGAGGGAGCCTCGCGTTTCCTGGGCCGCTTGTGGCGGCTCGTGGAAGAACTCCTCCCGGATCTTTCTGCGAGCGGCGCCTGCGCGGACCTGGACCCGGCGACCCTGAGCCCCAGGACCAAGGATCTGCGTCGTAAGGAACACGAAACCGTGCAGCGCGTCACCCGTGACCTGGAGCCGCCCTTCCAGTTCAACACGGTCATTGCCGCGGTCATGGAGCTGGTCAACGAGCTGTACCACGCCAAGGACGAACTGCGCGCAACCGACCAAGGCAAGGCCGCCCTGTCCTCGGCCGTGGCCACGGTGCTCACGGTGCTCTCGCCCGTGGCCCCGCACATCTGCGAAGAGTTGTGGCGCACCATCGGCAACGCCGGACTGGTCTGCGCCGAACCCTGGCCCACGTGGGACGAGACCGCCTTGGCCCGCGACGAAATCACAGTGGTGGTGCAGGTCAACGGCAAGCTGCGCGGCAAGCTTGTAGTGCCGGCCGATTCCTCCGAGGATGCCGTGCGCCAGGCGGCTCTTGGCGACGAGAACGTCGTGCGCCATCTTGAAGGCAAGACCGTGCGCAAGGTCGTGGTGGTTCCGGGCAAGCTGGTCAACATCGTGGTAGGCTAGGAGGCGTCATGGCCCGCCCGCTCAGCGTTTGCGTAACCATAGCCGCCCTGCTCGCGGCGGCTATGCTTGCGTCCTGCGGCTACCACCTAGGTGCGCCGCGAGACCTGCCCGGCGAGGTGCGGACACTGCATATCGGCAAGGTGGAGAACCCCACTTTGGACGTGAGCCTGACGCCCCTGCTGCATACCCTCTTCCGTGACGAGATCAACAAGCGGGACATGGCGGAATGGTCCAGCGCAGGCAAGGCCGACGGCATCGTGAACCTGGAGGTGGTCAATGTATACACCGACAGCCGGGTTACGACGACCCAGGATGTCACCCTCAAGTTTCAGGTGTTGGTGACCATACGCGGGACGCTCATGCGTCGCGCGGATAAGGTGCAGGTCTGGGATTCCGGTTCCGTAACAGGCGAGGAAACCTTCCTGGGCCTAGCACAGGAGGCTCAGGCCACCCGCCGGGCCATGGACTTCGCGGTGCGCCGCTTGGTGGACACCCTGACTGCTACCTTCTAGGCCCCCGCGGCCTCTATGGTCTGCGTAGCGTGGCACAATTGGAGCGCCGACCATGCAAAGACCAGCCTTCTCCTTCCTTGTCTGCCCCGATGCCGAACTTGCGCGCGCCGAGCTTGAACGTCTTGTCGTGGTCCACGCGGCCGGAGGTTTCGAGCGCCGGGCCTACTTCGGCGATGAGGAGCTGCCGGCCCGTTTTTGGCAAGATCTGAGCAGCCCCGGTCTGCTTGGCGGGAGCAAACTCGTGCTGCTGCGCCGCGCCGAAGCGCTCAAGGCTGACGCATGGAAGGAGTTGTCGCCACGCCTGGCCGGCTTCAACGAGGCTTGCTGGCCAATCTTCTGCATCGAATCCGCCTGGCAGAAAGGCTCCCCCAAGCTCCCCGCCCATTTGACCAAAGCCAAACCCTGGGAAGCGGCAAAGGCCCGCAACTGGGTCTGGCAGTCACCAGGCCTGACGCGCAAGACTCTGCCCGGCTTCGTGCTGGCCAGATTCAAGGCCGAAGGGTTGCACGCCACCCCTCAGGTATTGGAAGGCCTGTGCGCGCGGCTACCCGAGGACGCCTCGGCCGTATCCAGCGAGATCGCCAAGCTGTCTCTGGTTCTGCCAGGAGGGCAAGAAGGACAAGGCGGCCAAGACAGAGAGGTACGTCCCGATCACCTGGACATGCTGAACTCCTACGAGGGACTGGATGTCTGGGGGCTGCTGGAGGCCATCCAGGAAGGTGGCGGCCAGGCTAAAGTCTGGCGGCACGTGCTGGGCCATGGTGGCGAAGACGCATTGTTTCCGCTCATATTCGGACTGACGCGCGAAGTGCGAACTTTATGGATGCTCGCTTCGGGCGAGGGCGGCAAGGTTCGCCTGCCCCCATGGCTGGCCGAAAAAAAGGAACGCGCCGCACGCAGGCTTGGTCAGGTACGCTTGGCCGAAGCCCTAAGTCTGGCCCTGGACGCCGAGCTCTCCGTAAAATCCGGCGAAAAGAGCGATGTCCAAGCCCTTGAGCTGCTCGTGGCCGGGCTACTGCGCCTGTTCGGCCCTACGCCGCAGCAAGTCGGACGGCCATCTCCCGTGAGCCGCAGGTCGTGAGCGACAAGCCGCACTATCACGGCCATCGGGAAAGGTTGCGCGAGCGATTGGTCCGCGAGCCCAGGAGCTTGGCCGACTACGAGATCCTTGAGCTGCTCCTGGGTCATGTTGTCCGGCGCGGAGACACCAAGCCCCTGGCCAAGGAGCTGCTGACCACGTTCGGCACCCTGCGCGGCGTATTCGAGGCCCAAGAGGCGGAGCTGCTGGACGTGCCCGGTTTCGGCCCATCACTGGCCGGATTTTGGGCTTTGTGGCGCGAGACATGGTCGCGGCTGCACGAGGCCCCGTTGCGCGAGCGTGCGGTGCTCTCCGGCCCCGAACAGGTCGCCGCGCTGGCGAAGGCCCGGCTCGGCCCTTCGCGCACCGAGGAATTCTGGCTGGCCCTGGTGGACAGCAAGAACCGCCTGCTGGCCTGGGAACGCCTCTCCCGCGGCACCGTGGACCGCACGCCGGTCTACCCGCGCGAGGTCTTGGCCTTGGCACTCAAGCACCAGGCCGCTGGCGTAATCCTCGTGCACAACCACCCCGGCGGCGACCCCAAGCCTTCCTCGGACGACATCGAAACTACCCGGCGTATCGCCAGGGTGGCCCTGGAGATGGGCCTGCGCTTGCTGGATCATCTGGTCGTGGCAGAGGCGGGATGGTACAGTTTCGAGCAGCAGGGCATGCTGTAGGGGCGACATGCGCATCGCTCATGGAGCTTGCCGAGCAAGGAGGACGATCATGTCCCAGGGACCTAAGACTATACGCTGCCTCGTGTCCGGTCTGGTGCAGGGCGTGTCCTTCCGCTACTGGACCCAGGAAACGGCCACGCGCCTTGGCCTGCGCGGCTGGGTGCGCAACCTGTCCGACGGCCGCGTGGAAGTCCTGGCCCAGGGTGCCGAAGAGGCCACGGAGAGCCTGCGACAAGCTCTGCACGACGGTCCACCCATGTCCCAAGTGCAGGCCGTGGAGTGCTTCAAGGAACCCAACTCCGAGGAATTCAACGGCTTCGTCATCCGGCGCTAGCATGCGAGAGCAGACTGCCTTTACACGCGCAGACGAAGGCCTACAACCTTTTTACGCTCAGCCCCCTTTACGCCCAGGTAGAAGTGATTACACTTGTCCACGTTGCCCGTGCGCCCCGATTATTTAGTTGTCCGGATTATCTAATCTTTCCCGCTTTTAGCCGATAAACGGGGCCACAGGCCTAACCAAACGCCCTTGCTTCCGGAAGCAGGCCGCGCCAGCGGCCCTGGCAATCCGCCGGGCGTTCCGTTAAGGAGAATGCATGAGCAAAGAATACAACGACACTCTCGCCATGAGCGAAGGCGGTTCTCACGACGAAGAAGAGGCCATGATCGAGGTCTCCCCCGCGGAGGCCGGCAGCGCTGACACGAGCCAGCTCGAGATACCCAGCGAGCTGCCCGTGCTGCCCGTGCGCGACATCGTGGTCTTCAACTACATGATCCTGCCCCTGTTCGTGGGCCGCGAGAAATCCGTGGCCGCCGTGGACACCTCGCTCAACACCAGCCGCTTCATTCTCATCCTGACCCAGAAGGACGAAAAGGTGGACGAGCCCGGCGAGCAGGATCTGCACCAGATCGGCACCGTGGCCATGATCATGCGCATGCTCAAGATGCCGGACGGCCGGCTCAAGGTGCTCGTGCAGGGCCTGTCCCGTGCGCGGGTGACCGCCTTCCACGAAGGCGAGAAGCACCACATGGCCGAGATTCAGCCCATCGAGGAGCCGGCTCTGGTTGAGCATGGCCCCGAGGTTGAGGCGCTCATGCGCGCCTCGCGCGAGCAGAGCGAAAAGATAATGCAGCTGCGCGGCATCTCTTCGCCCGACATCACCGCGGTACTCGGCAGTGTGGAAGAGCCCGGGCGGCTGGCCGACCTCATCGCTTCCAACCTGCGCGTCAAGGTTGAGGACGCCCAGGCCATTCTTGAATGCGTGGAGCCGGTCAAGCGCCTGCAGTTGGTCAACGACCAGCTGGCCAAGGAGGTCGAAGTAGCCTCCATGCAGGCCAAGATCCAGTCCATGGCCAAAGAAGGCATGGACAAGGCCCAGAAAGACTTTTTCCTGCGCGAACAGATGAAGGCCATCCGCCGCGAGCTGGGTGAGACCGGCGAGGAGTCCGAGGAAGCCGATCAGCTGCGCGAGGCCATCGCCAAAGCAGGCATGCCCAAGGAAGTTCGTTCCGAGGCCGAGAAGCAGCTGCGGCGCATGGAGTCCATGCACCCCGACTCCTCCGAGGCCAGCGTCATCCGCACCTATCTCGACTGGATGGTCGAGCTGCCCTGGAAGAAAATGTCCAAGGATCGCCTGGACATCAAGGAAGCTCAGAGAATACTGGACGAGGATCACTACGGCCTGGACAAGGTCAAGGAGCGCATCCTCGAATACCTGTCGGTACGCAAGCTGAATCCCAAGATGAAGGGTCCCATTCTCTGCTTTGTTGGCCCCCCGGGCGTGGGCAAGACCTCGCTGGGCCGTTCCATCGCGCGCTCCCTGGGCCGCCAGTTCGTGCGCATGAGTTTGGGCGGCATGCGCGACGAGGCCGAGATTCGCGGCCACCGGCGCACGTACATCGGCTCCATGCCAGGCCGCATCATCCAGTCCATCAAGCAGGCCGGCACCAAAAACCCGATCATCATGCTGGACGAAATCGACAAGGTGGGCACCGACTTCCGCGGCGATCCGTCCTCGGCACTCCTTGAGGTGCTTGATCCGGAACAGAATTATACTTTCCAGGACCACTACCTGAACGTGCCCTTCGACCTGTCCAAGGTCATGTTCATCTGCACGTCCAACGTGCTCGACACAATTCCCGGACCGCTGCGCGACCGTATGGAGATCATCCGCATCCCGGGCTACACCGAGAGCGACAAGGTCAAGATCGCCCGCACCTATCTCGTGCCGCGTCAAGCCAAAGAGAACGGCCTTTCCGAGGACGAGGTGCAAATCACCGACCAGGTCATCGCCAAGGTCATCCGCGAGTACACACGCGAGGCTGGCCTGCGCAACCTGGAGCGGGAACTTGGCTCCGTGTGCCGCAAGCTGGCGCGCAAGAAGGCCGAGGGCAAGGAAGGTCCCTTCAAGGTCACGGCCAATGTGTTGCCCAAGATGCTCGGCATCCCGCCCTTCCGCGCCGAGGAGCGCGAGAAGGATCTGCCTCCGGGCGTTGCCACGGGCCTGGCCTGGACGCCTTATGGCGGCGAGATCCTGCACATCGAGATCTCGACCATGCCTGGCAAGGGCCGCCTGACCCTTACGGGCCAGTTGGGCGAAGTGATGAAGGAGTCGGCCCAGGCCGCCCTGTCCTATGCGCGCAGCCGGGCCGCTAAGTTGGGCATCGATGCCGACTTCTCGGACAAGAACGACATCCATATCCACGTACCCGCGGGCGCGACACCCAAGGACGGCCCCTCGGCCGGCGTGACGCTCGTCACCGCGCTCATCTCGGCTCTCACGGGCACGCGCGTGTGCAGCGATGTGGCCATGACCGGCGAGATCACCCTGCGCGGCCGCGTGCTGCCCGTGGGCGGGATCAAAGAGAAGATCCTGGCCGCCGTATCCCAAGGCATCAAGTGGGTCATCATCCCCAAGGCCAACGAGAAGGACCTGCAGGACATCCCAGCCGAGTTGCTCAGGAAGATCACCATCAAGCCTGTTGAACTCATCGACGAGATCTGGCCCCTGGCCTGCGAAAAGCGCAAGGCCAAGCGCAAGCCGGGAGCCCCCACGCCCGAGACCAAGGGTGAGCAGAAACCCGAAGCAAGGGCCTAGGCTTAGAAAACCGTCAATTCGCATGCTCAAGCGGGCCGGGTCATATGATCCGGCCCGTTTTTTCATGTATGATCTGAAAGCGACGATTCCAAGGACGCAACGAAGCCGACACTTCCCCGCATCCTGATTCCGATTGTTTTTTTCTCCAGTATTTGGGAAAAGTTATCCAAGCTCAGTCAAATGATCGGCCGCAACCCAGGCAACCAAGGCGGAGCACCATGTGTCCTGACAACGGATGCCTTCAGTCCGACTACTACTGCCTCTGGGAGACAGAGGATCGGGAGTTCAAGGTCGGCATCATTGGCACCGGCCCGGGCTTCCTGTCTTTCCTGGCCGTCATCTTCAACGAGCAGTACCGCGAATTCCTGCCCAATATGCGGCTGGTAGGCGTGGCCGAACCCAATCCGGCCAGCCCCAAGCTCAAGGCCCTCAAGAACCGCAACATTCCCATTCACGCCGACTGGAAGGATCTGCTGGACAAAAATCCGGACCTGGACCTGGTGGCGGAATTCACCGGCAACCGGTTCCTGCGCAATACACTCCGCCAGGCCTTGCCCGCGCATACCTCGCTTCTGGACCACTCCATGGCCGTATTCGTCTGCGGTCTGCACACCATGGCCCAGACCAGCACGCACTGCCGGATCAACCTGCAGGAGCACCAGGCTTTACTGCAGGCCATCATCGACGAGGTGCGCGAGGACATCATGCTCCTGGATCTCAAGGGCAATGTGGTGGACGCCAACCGAAGCGTCTGCGACCGTCGGGGCCTGTCCAAGGAAAAATTGAATGGCCAACCCTGCTGGAAGGTGCAGACCCTTGAAGACGGCCTTCCCTTCTGTTCGGCCATGGACCCCAAGTGCCCTTTCCTGATCACGCGGGAAACCGGCCAGAAGTCCGAGGCCCTCATGACCCGCGTGGATGCCGAAGGGCACCTGCGCTATTTTCGCGTCTACTCGTATCCCATTCGCGATTCGAGCGGAGCTGTCTCGCATATCATGGTCATGCGGCGGGACATCACCGAGCGCACACGGCGGGAGCGCATGCGCCAGCAGGCCGAAAAGCTGGCTATAATCGGCGAGATGTCCACCTTCCTGGCCCATGAGATACGCAATCCCCTGTTCGCCATCGCCGGATTCACCAATTCCCTGCTCAAGTCGAAGTGCCTTTCCGGCAAGGAACACGAGAAGCTCCAGATCATCGCGGAGGAAACCAAGCGCCTGGACCACATGTTGACCAGCATCCTCAACTTCGCCCGGCCTGCCCGCGTCACGGTGGCCCAAACCGACCTGCAGGCCGTGACCATGGAAACCGTGGAGCTCATGAGCATGGGCTACCGCAAGCAGGGCATCGAGTTCGTCACGACCTTCGAGCCCGATCTTCCGCTGATCATGGGCGAACCCGAGATGATCAAGCAGTGCCTCATCAACATCATCAAGAACTCCATCGAGGCCATGGAGCACGGAGGCACCATCGGCATCAGCGCCGGCCGCACCGAACCGCATGTGTTCCTGGACATCCGCGACACGGGCAAGGGCATGACCCAGGCGCAGCTGGAGCAGGCCTTCAGCCCATTCTTCACAACCAAGGACAAAGGCTACGGTCTGGGCTTGGCCATGATCAAAAAGATGATCGAAGAGTCCGGCGGTTTGGTGGATATCTCCAGCAAGGAGGGCCAGGGCACCACGGTTACGCTGCTCTTCCAGCCCGTGCTGGCGGGCGACCACTCCGGCTAAGCCCCTTAAGTGATTAGCTCCAGGCGACACGCCGGACTGTAAGAGACGTTTCCAGGCGCCAAGCCCCCGAAGGGCATGTTTTCTGCATTGTGAGGGACGATCCGCCCCGAAATCATAGAGTCCTGACACGCAGAACAGTCGATGCTTCCGGACTGCCTCCCTGCCGGCCTGCCCGGCAGGAGTCGAATGCCCGCAGCAACCGCCGTTTCCCGGCATGCTTCCCAGCGTCAGCGGACCAGGATGGAGATATAATGAGCAAATCACTTTGCATCCACGGCCACTTCTACCAGCCGCCCCGCGAGGATCCCTGGCTGGACGTGATCCTGCCCGAGGGCAGCGCCGCGCCGTATAAACACTGGAACGAACGCATCTGCCGCGAGAGCTACGGCCCGCTGGCCTTCGCCCGGCGCATGGACGGCCAAGGCCGCATCACCGAGATCATGAACTGCTACGAGTGGATCAACTTCAATGTCGGCCCTACCCTGCTGCGCTGGATGGAACTGACCCACCCTGACGTCTACGCCCGCATTGTTGAAGGCGACAGGAGAAGCGCCGAGCGTCTGGGCCACGGCAACGCCATGGCCCAGGTCTGTCACCACATCATCCTGCCGCTGGCTTCGGAGTTGGACAAGGAGCTGCAAGTGGCTTGGGGCAAAGCCGACTTCGAGCGCCGTTTCGGCCGGCCGCCCGAAGGCATGTGGTTGGCCGAGGCCGCCGTGGACACTGCGTCCTTGGAGGTGCTGGCGGCTTACGGCATCGCGTATACGGTCCTTGCACCGCGTCAAGCCAAAGCCGTGCGCCGCCTTTCGACGACGGATCAGCAGTGGACGCCAGCGCACGAGGGATCATTGGACGTGACCCGGCCCTACCTAGTCCGCCTGCCTTCGGGAAATTCCATCTCCGTCTTCTTCTATGACGGTCCCCTATCCCAGGCCGTGGCCTTCGAGCGGTTGCTGCAGAACGGTGAAGGTTTCTGGCAGCGCATAGGCGGCGGCGCTCACGACGGCCTGCGGGCTCTGGCTACTGACGGCGAGACCTACGGCCACCACTTCACCTTCGGCGAAATGGCCCTGGCTTATGTGCTGGACCAGGCCCGTGGAGGTCGCGACGGCTGGTCCATCACCAATTTCGGAGCTTACCTCGCGGCCAATCCGCCGACCCTGGAGGTCCAGTTGCACGAGCCCAGCTCGTGGAGCTGCGTGCATGGCGTGGAACGCTGGCGCAGCGACTGCGGCTGTTCCACCGGGGGCCATCACGGCTGGAACCAACAGTGGCGCGCGCCCCTGCGCAAGTCTCTGGATCTGATCAAGGCGCGCGTGGACAAACACTACTTCTCCCGTGGCCATGGCCTGTTCCTTGATTCCCGCGCGGCGTTGGTGGATTACGGCCGGGTTTACACCGGCGCGGCGGACCTGGACGCCTTCGAGCGGCAGCACTTTTCGCCGGACTTGTCTTCGACCGAGCGGGCCACGGGCTGGAAGCTCCTGTCCATGCAGCAATGGGCGCTGGCCGCCTTCGCCAGCTGTGCCTGGTTTTTTGACGAGCTTTCGCGCATCGAGCCGGTCAACGCCCTAAGTATGGCCTTGCGTAGCCTGGATATCGGCAGGATGAGCGGCATGCCCGATCTGGAACGGCTGCAGGACGAAATCGCCGCCATCCTGTCCAGGGCCGTATCCAACATGCCCGGCGTGGGCACGGGCGCCGACCTCTGGCGGCGCGAGATTCTGCCTCGCTGCGAAACGCCCGAAAGCCTGGCGGCCCAGGCCGTGCTCGACCTGTGGGGCACAGACCGGCTGCCCGGCAATGGTTTGCGGAATACGGCCAGCTGGCCCGGCGTGGCCGTGACGCTCACGGGTAAGACCTTTCCCGGCCGGTTCGCCATGAGTGTGCAATGGGCGCGCGAGTCTGGCCGCGAAGAGTACGACCTCGTCCTGCATCGTGAGCCCGCAAACGATCCCATGGCCTGGCAAGTGGATGTCCGCGGCAGAAATGGCGCCCGGGCGCTGGAGACCAAACCTGGCGCGCTGCCCTGGAACAAGCGCCAAGCCCTGGCCATCACCTGGGTCGAGCACGCCGAACGCACGGCCTGGTTGTGCGCCGTAAATTCCTGCCTGCCCGCGGCGGCCATGTTCATGCCTTGGCAGGAGGCCCAGACGACCCAGAACGCGGGCAACGCCTGGGCCAGGCTCTATTCGCCCCTGGCTTGGCGCTACATCGTGGGCGATGCTGCCGCCTTGGGAGCGGAAGAGAATTTGGTGGCATTCCTGAGCCAAGCCGGCCGCAACAACCCGGCTGTCCTGCTCCTGGCTCAGCGAGTTCAGGAGCGCCTTCTGGAGTTGCTGGCTACATCTCCCTCGGCCGCGCCCGGCGTGATCACTCGCGCCGCGGCCATCGGACTGTCCGTGGACCTGTATCCCGCGCAGAATGTCTACTGGCAGCGCCGCGCCGAACTGGCGGTCGTGCAGGGACTCGAAAAGCTGCTGGGGTTCGCGGACGCATAATTCTGCTCGCACAAAAGAATTGAGAAGAGACGTAATCTTTCCAGATCTCTCTCCGCAGGAGACACCTCTCTGTATCCGCGCAGTTACTTGGCTACTCGTCGAGGGCGGCAGGCCTAGAGCAGATTGCTTTTAAGACGCCCGCTCCGGCGTTGACGGCGCAAGTGAATTGCGCCTACGCCGAAGCTAGCGGCAAGCCATGCCGACGCATGGCTTGCAGAGCATTTTCAAAAGCAAATGCTCTAAACGACAAAACGGCCCGGAGCACTGCTCCGGGCCGTTTTGTCGTCTGTTTTCCTACGAAAGCCTACTTGGGGCTTTCGTAGAAGATGTAGTTGGTCGAGAAATCCGAAATCTCGAAGTAGATTTTCTTCTCGCCCGGATCGACTTCATAGTCCAGATCGCGGTCCAGGTAGCCGTAGCCAAAACGGTAGGCCCTGGATTCGTTGCCGCCGCCAGTGCTGTCGGCTGTGGTCAGCTTGTCGATTTTGATGAAGCGCATGACCAGCCTGTTGCCGGCGTAGATGTCCAACACGCCGTTGGTGCCGGTCCAGTTCTGGATGGAGCGACTGATGCGGTTCTGGGACTCCTGGGTGCAGCCGAAAGCTCCCAGGGCCAGGGCCGCGGCCAGGGTCAACGCCAGGAGCGCGCGGGTATTCATAACGGATTCTCCATTCGTTGAGTGTTGCTATTCAGCGTAGATCATTTTGCGGGTCATGCCGCCGTCCAGCACGAGGCACTCGCCCGTGATGAAGCCAGCCTTGTCCGAGCACAGGAACAGAGCGGCCTCGGCTACATCCTCGGGACGGCCGACACGACCGGCGGGATGTTGCTCGTGGTCCACGGACCGCAGTTCGGCCTGCTCGCGCGCGGAACGTTTCTTCCAATTCGAGACGTCGATCCAGCCCGGCGCGATGCAATTCACGCGCACGTGTGGGCCCAGACTCAGGGCCAGGGCGTGTGTCAGGGCCACTATGCCGCCCTTGGACGCTGCGTAGGCCTCGCTGCCCGGCTCGGACTGAAAAGCCCGCGTGGAGGCGATGTTGATCATGGCCCCACGACTTGCGCGCAAGGCCGGCGCGGCGTGCTTGGCGCACAGGAACATGCCCGTGAGGTTCACGCCGATGATGCGGTTCCATTCGTCCAAGCTGCAAAGCTCCAAGGGCATGAACTCGGAGATGCCGGCGTTGTTGACCAAAAAATCCAGCCGTCCGAACTCCCGGGTGGCCGTTCCCACTGCCGCGAGCACATCCGCCTCGGCGGCCACGTCGCCGCACACGGCCATCACTCGTCCCGGTTCCGCGCCTTGGCCCGCAGCCTCGGCGTCACGCTCCAAGATAACCACGGACGAACCCCGGTCCAGGAATGCCTGCGTCACGGCCAAGCCGATGCCTTGACCGCCGCCCGTAACCAGGGCGACCTTGTCGCGGAAAAAATCCACGGCATGCCTCCTCTGCGCGACTTTAGGCGATTTGCACATGGGCTAAACTGGAACCGCCCTGCCCATCCCCCCAAACACCACCCCGATTGAAGATGCCCAGAAGCGCGCAATTCATCAGCAGGCTGTTCCAGGATGTCTGTTCACCGGGCGGGTGAATGCTTGCATCCTAACAGAAACAAGGCGGGGCGTCAGCCGGGATCAGCAGACTTCGGCCAACCGGAACCTGACCATGTTGAAGGGCGCGAGGAGCACCTTGGATGTCCCCACTGCGTACATCTCCACATGGTCGAATGGTGGATAGACGCCCGAGCCGGTATCCAATCTGCTGACAAGACCTAGCAGCGCCACCTGTCGGTCAATGAGATCGTACCTTGAGCCGGGCATCTCGCATTTGACATAATGCGTGGGCCGTTCCTCGACAGGCACGGATTCGCGTAGGGTCTGATGCAGGAAGGTGTAATAGGGGGCCAAACGCCCGCCATCCACCAAAAGCTGCGATTCCACGAGCACGCTCCAGTTGGCCTGCAGAAATTTGCGCAGAAGCGTATGGGTATCCTCCCATATGCTCTGAGTACGTAGGGCGCCGAAACAACTCCAAGAGGCATTGAGAAACTCCCGAAACGCAACGATATGCGCGCTGATGTCGCGAATCGTCGCTGCCGGTTCGGACGTCGATGGTATTGACTGCTCCTGCATCCATGTTTCCTAGACCCCGCACGAAAGCGTTGCACGGGTGTGGTTGCATCAATATCCCGGAGTGTTTGAATGGCTCCGAACAGACGAAATCAAACGCACTGGACGACCTCTGCATGCAGGTCGCCAAGTTGGTTGCATAAAGTGCGCCGGGATTAGTGTGACAAAAAAGCCCACAACCAAGCCGCCAGTGGAACCAGGGCTGCGGTCATGGCAAGAAATGCGCCGGTAAGGCGGCCAACGGGACCAAGGTGCAGCAAACGCCATCCCGCAAATAGACCCAAGGCAAGCCCTGCCAGAAACCCGAACAGGTGCGCGCCCACGTCGGTGCGCTCGCCGCCCACGCCGAGCACGGCCAGCAGGGCCAAACCCGCGGCCACGGCCGTGAACCACGGGGAGCGCCCGGAACCGGTCCTGGCGCGCAGACCGGCCAGAATGCCGGCCGCACCAAATACGCAGGTGGAAAAACCGATGGAGTCGTGCCCTGGCCCCTGAACCAGGGCATTGACCAGATTGCCCACAACACCCGAAAGAAGCACGAGCAGCCAGCCCTGACCGCCGCCCAAGGCCTGACAGATAGGTACGATGAACAGCGCGCCCACGATTACATTGCCGAGCACGTGGGCCGCATCGGCGTGCAAGGTAAGGGCCGTGGCCAGACGCCACCACTCGCCATCCAGGATGTGGCCGGCCTGGGCCGAGCCCAACTCGTCCCACTCATATGGATAGAGCCCCAACGCGGGCAAATATGTGCGCGTCAGCACGAAGAAGGCCAACAGCACGGCTAGAGCCAGCATCGTGGCCGTACGGTTCTCGTGCCGGGGCAACGGTGTGCCGGACCGGCCGGGCCGGTTCTCCGCGCGATAGGCGATCAGCTCGGCCATGGCTTGACCGGCTTCGCGATCCGGAGCCAGGATGCGCCAGCCGCCGCCATGGCGCTCGGCGCGATGGGCCACGCCGCGGGCCGTAAGCGCCAAATCCCATTCGAAGGCCACGGAATAAAGCAGGGGCCGCCCGGCATTGAGCGGCGAGGACACGTCCAGCCAGTCGTCCGAAGCCGGCTGGCCTGCGTCGGCAGGCTCCGGGGATGACGGGCCCCGCCTACGGGGAGGTTCCTCGCGCCGCCTGGACCGTCGGGCGGCCATGGCCTTGCGCAGGGCGTCGGGATCGCGCGCGGATGGCACTGACTACTATGCCTTGCGCACAGTATAGCGGGCCACCATATCCTTGAGCCGCCGGCCCAGGATCTCCAGATTCGCGGCCTCCTGGCGCAGGCTGTCCGCTGCCTGGCTGTTCTGAGTGTTGGCGTCGCGAATGCTCTGCACCGCTTCCAGCACCTGGTCCACGCCCTCGCGCTGCTGACGGCCCACCATGGCGATCTGTGTAGCTGCCTGGGCATTGGCGGATATGTTCTCGGCCAGGGATTGGATGGCTGTCCCGGCCGCCGTTGCCTGCTGCACACCCTGGCTCACGGCATCCAGGCCGCTTTCCATGGCCTGAGTGGTGCGCTCGGAAGAAACGCGCATCTGGGCCAGGAGTTTGCGCACGCGGGCCGCGCCCTGCTTGGACTCCTCGGCCAAGGAACGCATCTCGGCGGCCACCACAGCGAAGCCCTCGGCCCCATGCTCCACCCTGGCCGCCTCGATGGCTGCATTGACGGCCAGCAGGTTGCTCTGATCGGCCAGGTCGTTGACGGTGTCGATGATGTCCTGGGCCGTGCGCGTATTGTCGATCAGCTCATGGGCGCTCTGGCTGATGGAATCCATCTTGGCCCGGATGTCTAACATGCCCAACACGGCATCACGCGTGGCCGACTGCCCCGAGACCGCAATTTCAGCATTGCGTCGGGCGCTGTTCGAAACTTCGTCCGCCTTGGAGGCGGCCATATGCGAAGTCTGTCGAAGCTCCTCCACGGTGGTCACGGTCTCCTCGACGGATACGCTGGTCTGCGCGGCATTTGCCGCCAGTTGATTGACCAGGGAGGCGATCTCCGCGGCCGAGGCAGCCAGCACGCCCACTCCATCGCTGATCTCGCCCATCTGCGCGCGCAGGGACTCGATCATGCGCGCCAAGGCCTGGCCGAGCACGTCTTGCTCCGAGCGGGGCACAACCTCCACGCTCAGATCGCCGCGCGATATGGCCTCGGCCTTCTCGGCCATTTCCCGCTGAGCTCTCGCCATGGAGCTCATTGCCGCCAGCAGGCGACCCGATTCATCGCGGCGCTCGGAGTGCACCTCGGGCAACGCGCCTTCGGCGAGCTGCCCAGCCGCGTCGGTGGCCTGAACGATGGGACCGGTGATCATGCCGGCCATGAAATAGGCCAGCGCCAGAAGCCCGGCCATGGCTATTAGGCCGAAGATGATGACGGTGTTGCGCATGGCCGCGACTTCCCGCTGCACGTCGTCCACGTAGATACCGCAGCCCACGAGCCAGTTCCAGGGCTGAAATACCTTCACATAGGATATCTTGGGTGCGAGCTCAAGACTGCCCGGCTTGGGCCAGATATACTCCACGTAACCCTCGCCGCTGGTGCGGGCCGCCTCGAGCATCTCGCGCATGTAGTATTTGCCCTGCTCGTCCTGATCGTTCAGGAGGCTCTTGCCCTTGAGCTGGGGCAACAATGGATGCATGAGCATCACGCCGTCGAAGTCGTTGATCCAGAAATAATTGTCCTGGCCGAAGCGCAGCCCGCCAAGACGCACCATTGCGCGTCGCTTGGCCTCGTCCTCACTCAACCGCCCCATCCGGACGTCTTCGGCGTAATCGCCGAGCAGACTCCAGGCCACCTCCACCAGATTGCTGCTCCTGTTCAGCCGATCTTCCATCAGGAGATCCGAAAAAAAAGGCAGCAGGTAGAACAGCACGGCGCCGGCAGTCAGTGCCAGGGTCAGCACGGAAATGCCCATGATCTTGGTGGACGTGTTCACGTCGGTTAGCCGCATGCTCAACCTCCTGGAATCTGAAGGGATGGGCCGGATTACACTTGAGTACACGAGGTGGGGATACAGCTCAAGACTGGCCCATGGCCGAGACAGTCTCCCACCAGGAAGCCGCCCGCAGGTGCTCCCGGCCGTCGTCGGCCGAGAACAGGCCGAGCAGCCGCACATTCTCTCCTTGAGGGGCGGACCTGGCCAGCACGCTTTGGCCCGGCAGGACCTCGGCCCGAAAAGCAACCTCCAGGGCCGTGCAGCGCGCTGTCGGCGACAGATGAGTCGTGGCCTCGTCCAGCGCCCAGGCCGCAAGCACAGCGTTGTTCACGTGGCCGTTGACGTCCAGGTCCGATCGCTGGGCGGTCATGAGTATTCCGCCCGTCTGGTCGGCAGGCTCCAAGCCGGGCGTTTTGCGTCTCTGGTATTCCAGAGCGTGTTCGTCGCTCACCGGGATGCGTTGGCGCAGCTCTTCGGGCATGGGCGACAGCTTGCGCGCGGCAGTATCCAGGGTGACCCAGGAAGACACTGCCGAGCCCATGGTCCGGCCCTGCTCGTCCAGAAGCAGGAAGTCGCGCCGGGCCTGCAGCCGCTCGAAACACACGGGCCACGTGCGCACCGCGACACGCTCGCGCCAGCCGGGCCAACGCCGGGCCACTGCCTCGGGCGACAGGCGCAGGTAAAGTCGGGTCAGGACCCAAAACAGACTGTTGGCGGACATCTCCTCGTGAGAAAAACCCAGGTTGCGGGCATGCAGGGCAGCGGCCTCCTGCAGATAGCCCAGCAGCACCGGCAGGCGCGCACAACCGGCGGTGCCCAGCTCGTAGGCGCGCACCCGGAAATCGATATCGCAGGTCTCCCCGCTCATGGCTTCCCCTGTTCCGTCACCTGCCCAAGCCAGGCGCTCCAGGCCTCGCGGGCTCGTTCGGCGTACAGTTCCTTGCGCTTCTTGCGACCGGCGCGTTTATCCAGGGCTGGGGCCAGCCCGAACTGGACATTGCTCGGCTGGAAATTCTTGCTGGGCGTGCGCAGGTGCGACAGCAGCGCGCCAAGGGCCGTCTCGCGCGGCGGAAAGCCCAAGGATTGCCCCCGCGCCTTGGCGGCCAGGAGCATGCCTACCCACAAACCGCAGGCCGCGGACTCCAGGTAACCTTCCACGCCCGTGATCTGTCCGGCCAAGTGCACGCCGGGCCTGGCCTTCAGTTCCAGCTCATCGGTCAGCACAACCGGCGCGTTGACGAAGGTATTGCGGTGGATGGAGCCCAGGCGGACGTACTCGGCATTACGCAGGCCAGGAATGAGCGCGAAGACGCGCTTCTGCTCCGGATACTTCAGCTTGGTCTGGAAGCCCACCAGGTTGAAGGTGGTCCGCTCGCGGTTCTCGGCCCGCAACTGCAACACTGCATAGGGCCTGCGCCCCGTGCGCGGGTCGTCCAGCCCCACGGGCTTCATGGGCCCGAAGGCCAGGGTCATCTCGCCGCGCCCGGCCATCTCCTCGATGGGCAGGCAGCCCTCGAAGTGCATGTGCTCCTCGAACTCGCGGCAAGGCACGGTCTCGGCTGCCAGCAACTCGCGCACAAAGGCCTTGTACTCCTCTTCCGTGAGCGGGCAGTTGAGGTAGTCGTCGTCCTCGGGCCGGTAGCGCGAGCCCCAGAAAGCGTGCTCCATGTCCACGGACTCAGCCGTGACGATGGGCGCGATGGCGTCATAGAAATACAGCCCCTTGTCACCCAGGGCCTGCGCAAGGCTGGAAGCCAGGCTGTCGCTGACCAGGGGGCCGGCTGCCACGACAACTAGATCCGCGCCGGCCAGGAGCGAATTGTCCAGGGACTCCACCTCGGCGCGCACGACCTCGATGAGCGGATGCGACTCGATCTTGTGCGTCATGTAATCCGAGAACAGGCGACGGTCCACGGCGAGTGCCTTGCCGGCCGGCACGCGCGTGGCCTCGGCCGCCTCCATGACCAGGCTGCCCGCCATGCGCATCTCGACCTTGAGCTCGCCGATGGCCGAGGCCTCATCCTCGGAACGCAACGAGTTGGAACAGACCAGTTCAGCCAGTCCGTCCTCCTGATGGGCCGGCGAGCGGCGGATGGGCTTCATCTCGAACAGGCGCACGGGAATCCCGGCCTGGGCGAGCCGCCAAGCGCACTCGCAACCGGCCAACCCGCCGCCGATAACGGCGATATGGGACACGATAGGTTTCTCCTTGCCCGATTGGGGCAGCCATTTCTTCTAGCTGACTGGCCCTGGAATGACAACGCCGCCTTGCCCGTGGGAGCGAAACCACGTAGAGTTCATGAGAGAAGTCGTAGGTCCAAGTCGTACGGACTTGGCGCGACTCGCGACTAGTGCGGATTGCTTTTAAGACGCCCGCTCCGGCGTTGACGGCGCAAGTGAATTGCGCCTACGCCTACGCGGCGGCAAGCCATGCCGAAGCATGGCTCGCAGAGCATTTTCAAAAGCAAAATGCTCTAAAACGAGGCCTCCGGGCCAAGGCCCGGCGAGATATTTGGGTGTAGGAAAGGAGGGAGCGGGGAGCGGCACTCTCGGCATTATAGCCAGCCCTCCCCGCCTCCCGGCTAACCACGGACTTTTACATGGATCATTCCGCGCCAGTCCTGGAGATCGACAGCCTGCGCACCTGGTTCCTCACGGCTCGCGGCATCGGCAAGGCCGTGGACGGGGTGGATCTGTCCCTGTCGGGCGGCGAGACCCTGGGAGTTGTGGGCGAATCGGGCAGCGGCAAGACCATGCTGTCCCTTTCGGTGCTCGGCCTGGTGCCCAGGCCCGGCCGCATCGTGGGAGGCGCGGTGCGCTTCAAGGGGCTTGATCTGGTGCGCGCCTCGGCCGCTGAACTGCTCAAGGTGCGCGGCAACGCAATTTCCATGATCTTCCAGGAGCCCATGACCTCACTCAACCCGGTTTTCCGCGTGGGCGAGCAGATCGCCGAGGCCGTCCGCCTGCACCGGAAGCTGGGCAAGGCCGAGGCCCTGGAGCGAGCCAGGCAGATGCTGGTCAAGGTAGGCATTCCGAACCCGGATCGGCGGCTCAAGAGCTATCCCCATGAAATGAGCGGCGGCATGCGCCAGCGGGTCGTGATCGCCATGGCCCTGGCCTTAGACCCCGACCTGATCCTGGCCGACGAGCCCACCACGGCCCTGGACGTGACCATCCAGGCCGAGATCCTGGAACTCATGCTCCAGCTCAAGGAAGAGCGCCAGACCGCGATAATGCTCATAACTCACGACTTGGGCGTGGTGGCCCAGACTTGCCAGCGCGTGGCGGTCATGTACGCGGGCAAGATCGTGGAAGAGGCCCCGGTGCTGGCCTTGTTCGACAAGCCCCTGCACCCGTACACGAAGCTTCTGCTGGCCTCGGTGCCGCGCATCGGCGAGCGCAGGCCCCTGGCGGCCATCGGCGGCGCGGTGCCCAGTCTCATGGACCTGCCAAGCGGCTGCGCCTTCCACCCTCGCTGCCCGGACGCCGTGGGCTTCTGCGCCACAGAGGAGCCTGCACTCCTCGCTATGCCTGACGGCCGCAAGGTGCGCTGCCTGCTGCACACGGCGAGGACCTGAGCATGGCCGACCTGCTTGAGATCCAAAACGTCATCCGCGAATACCACATGCGCGAAGGGCCCTTGGGCCTGACCCGCGGCGTGTTGCGCGCCGTGGACCGCGTGAGCCTGTCCGTGCGCGCAGGCGAGACCTTGGGGTTGGTGGGCGAGTCGGGCTGCGGCAAGTCCACCCTGGCCCGGCTCATGCTGGGCCTGGAGGATCCCGATGTCGGGGCCGTACTCTACAAAGGCAAAAGCCTTTTCCCCGCGCCGCCCGCGGATTTCCGCGAAAAGGTGCAAATGGTCTTCCAGGACCCTTACTCTTCGCTCAACCCCCGACGCTCCGTGGGGGCCATTATCGGCGAGCCTCTAGCCATTCACAGACACGGCAGCCGGCGTGAGCGCGCTAATCGCGTGCGCGAGCTGCTGTCCCTCGTGGGTCTGCGGCCCGAGGATGCCGCCCGCTACCCTCACGAGTTCTCCGGAGGTCAGCGCCAGCGCGTGGCCATAGCCCGCGCCTTGGCCCTGAATCCCGAACTGGTGGTCTGTGACGAAGCCGTCTCGGCCTTGGACGTTTCCATCCAGGCCCAGATTATCAATCTCCTGCAAGGGCTGCAGGAGAAACTTGGCCTGACCTATGTGTTCATCTCCCACGACTTGGCCGTGGTGAACTACGTGAGCCGTCGCGTGGCGGTCATGTACCTGGGCCGTCTGGTGGAGCTGGCCGAACGCGACGAGTTGTACGCGAACCCATTGCACCCCTACACGCGCACCCTGCTGTCCGCCGCGCCCGAACCCGACCCGCGCAAGACCAAAAGACGCCTGCGCCTTCGAGACGAAGCCGGAGCCCTGCCCCCTCTGGCCTGTGCCTTCGCACCCCGATGCCCTCTGGCCGAACCAGCCTGCAGCGAGGCCGTGCCCGACCTGCGCGAGGTGGTCCCAGGCCATTTCGCGGCTTGCGTTCGGGCCTGATCAGACCCCAGCCCGCGATCCCACGCATTTGCCGTCGCCGCGTTAGATCAGACGCCGCCCTTTCTAATCCCAGCCTCTCGTTCGATCCTGCATAGTGACCAGGAAGCAGGGAGGAATACATGCTGACCACCTATCATTACGCCAAGATCCGCTCCACGGGAGAACTCTACGCAGTGGAGTTCCACGGCGACAAGATCCTCAAGGTCTGCGGCCCGGTGGACATGCGCAACTTCCAAGCGTCTTTCCCTGGTGCCGGGCTTAAGAACTGCCCGACCCAAAGCATTGATTGGCTCCAGGATCAGGAATACGACTGGGTGGCTCCGGGTGAGCTGAATCCCTCCCAGGACCAGCAGACCCCGAACACCCAGATGCACATGCCCGAGGGTTGCCCAGGCAAGGGACGCATTCCTTAACGACGGCGCTTGACGCGACGACGATTGGTGACCATTATCTCGAACCCCGGCGCATGGGCTCGGGAATCAAGGAGATTCGAGATGATGGAAAGTAAAAAGAAGACCCAGGAAGAAATCTGCCAAGTCTTCAGGTTCGAGCAGTGGCTGCGTTTCTATTTCGTGGAGGAGCGCGACGACAAGCTTTTCCTCAGTGTGCCGGGAGAGCGGCTGGAAGAGATCAAGACATCCTACCCGCACCTGCTGGAACTGGCGAACATGGCCAACGGCGGCGAGATCGACTACCAGAAGTCCTGCGACATGGTCTGCGCCTACGTGGGCGCGCACATCGACGGACCCAAGAGTTCCACTGCCCTTGTGACCACCATCCTGGACAGCAAGGGCTACCAGATCGAGATGTACCTCTTCGGTCTATGGATAAAGGGCCACGAGGACTTCCTGGACGAGGACATCCGCCCTTTCAGCGAATGGGAAGAGCTGTACGCGGGCTGGAGGGCCACGGAGCAGGTTGCCGATTACGCCAAGAAACTCATGGAGTCTTCGCCGACGGCGACCCCTGCAGGCGGCAATAACACCCTGCACTAGGGGGCTGCCCGCCAAGTCTGCACGGAGAGGGTCCGCCCTCTCCACGCTCTCTCGAACGTGCGCGCGGGCCGACTTGTTTAGCCCATCGCCTCGGCGATTGCCTGGGCGAGTTGAGTTTCGTCCACGGGCTTGGACAGAAATGCCGCAGGTGGAATGTTCTCGGCGCGCAGCATGGTCGCGGTATCATTGTAGGCCGTGAGAAAGATGACTGGGATATGCCGCCGACTGACGATATGACGCGCGGCCTCGATGCCGTCCATGTCGCCCTTGAGCCGAACATCCATGAGCACTACATCCGCCGGTTGCCGCTCGAACTGAATGACCGCATCCTCGCCCTTGTCCACGACACAACTCACGCTGTGGCCCATCCTGCGGACCGCTCGCTCCAGGCACAAAGCCACTATGGCCTCATCCTCAACGATCATCACTTTGGCGGGCGGCATTACACTCCGTTTCCACGCATAGGGCCGGTTTTCATCATGTCCCGGATAGCGCTCTGGGTCTGCTTTGAATAGTCGCGCACAGTTTTGCATGCTCAAAATCTATGCCATGTATAGCGTAGCTGGCACATATCCTCATGTCAATACATCGACGAAATGCACTCCGATCGCACCAGGCCTCACCTGCACCACAGGCCACTGACTGAAGATCGGCGCCCCGATCCCTTTACACGGCAACCCTTTTCTGATTGTGTTCGCGCCTGGAGGCGTACATGCTAGCGTGGCTGAACGACTTCATTCTGGCCTGGATTCCCCTGTTCGTGGCCATCGATCCGCTGGGCATGGCCGCCCTGTTCCTGGGGCTGACCTCGGAGATGGAGCACCACAGGCGCAGACGCATTGCCCGCCAGGCAAGCCTCACCGCGCTTGCCGTGGGCACGGCCTTCATGTTCGGCGGCAAGGTGCTTCTGTCCGCTCTGGGCATTACCGTGGCCGACTTTCTCGTGGCAGGCGGCATCATCCTGCTCATTTTCGGCGTGCGTCATTTGCTGGAGCACGAGCAGGCCCCGCTTTTCCACGATGAGGAGTTCGGCGTGGTGCCACTGGGCATGCCGCTCATCGCCGGACCGGCCATGCTCACGGCCCTGCTGGCGCTTATGACAACCCGAGGAGTGACGCCGACCCTGGCCGCGCTGCTGGCCAACCTGTGGATCAACCACATCTGCATGGTCCATGTGCGAAAAATCGTGGGCTTCATCGGCATCAACGGGATCAAGGCCATCTCCAAGATCATCGCGCTGCTGCTCGTGGCCATCGCCGTGAACATGATCCGTCGCGGCTGGCAAAATCTCTAAGCACATTCGGAGAAGACCATATGCGCGCACGCGAGCTCAGGGCCGACGGCCTGCTGCTCCTGACCGCACTCATTTGGGGCGTGGCATTCGTGGCTCAGCGCGTGGGCATGGACCACGTGGGGCCCATGACCTTCAACGGCGTGCGCTTCGCCCTGGGCGCGCTGGTGCTCGCACCCTTCGCCCTGCGCAGGCCCACTTCCGGCAATCCGTCAGGCATGTCCACCAAGGCTGCGCTCTTGGGCGGTCTGCTGGCTGGACTGGCCCTGTTCGCCGGCGCGAGTTTCCAGCAGGTCGGCATCATGTACACCACTGCCGGCAATGCAGGCTTCATTACCGGCCTGTATGTAGTCTTTGTGCCCATCCTGGGGCTTCTGTGGAAGCAGCGGCCCACCCTCGGCGTCTGGATCGGCGCGCTGCTGGCCGCCATGGGCCTGTACCTCCTGTCCATCACCGATGGCTTCACCATGAGCGCCGGCGATCTGCTCGTGCTCGTGTGCGCCTTCTGCTTCGCTGGCCACGTACTTGTCATCGGCTGGCTCGCGCCCAAGATTCCGGTCCTGCGTCTGTCCGTGCTGCAGTACGCCTGCTGCGCCGTCTTCAGCTTCATCGCCGCGGCCTTCACCGAAGAGATCAGGCTGGCGGACATTGCGGAAGCAGCCATTCCCATACTCTACGGCGGCCTCATGTCCGTGGGCGTGGCCTACACGCTGCAGGTCGTGGCCCAGAAAGACGCGCCACCGGCCCACGCCTCCATACTCCTGTCGCTGGAGGGCGCCTTTGCAGCGCTGGCCGGAGGGCTTCTGCTGGGTGAAACCATGACAACACGCGGCATCACGGGCTGCGGCCTCATGCTCGCGGGCATGCTGCTCGCTCAGCTCTGGCCGGAGCAAGCCAGGAAGCCAGCCGAAGCTTCGGCCAGCGTTTAGAGCATTTTGCTTTTGAAAATGCTCTGCAAGCCATGCGTCGGCATGGCTTGCCGCCGCGTAGGCGTAGGCGCAATTCACTTGCGCCGTCAACGCCGGAGCGGGCGTCTTAAAAGCAATCTGCTCTAAAGTAGCCCGCATTTGAACAGGAAGAGGGCGCTGCCCGTCAGAGCGGCGTCCTCTCCTTACCCACTCCCGCCAGGGCCATTCCGGATAAGGCGCGCCCCTGGACCCTCGCGGTTCTTACCTTTTAGAGCATTTTGCTTTTGAAAATGCTCTAAAAGCCATGCGTCGGCATGGCTTGCCGCTAGCTTCGGCGTAGGCGCAATT